>JASHQD010000373.1 GCA_030037755.1 Terriglobia bacterium | reverse complement strand
ATTCCCAATTGCGCCGCTGCCGCTCGCTGCGTCAAGTGTCCCTTCTTTACCTCATGCAACACCTTCAATCGGTCCCGCTCTCTCGTGCTTAACACCAGCATCTCCTGTTCGCTCATCCGGCCAGTCTGCCGGTTTCAAACAGGAACTTTCTACTTTGCTGAAAGAGGAACTTCTCACTTTGCTGCGACACCACCCCTGTTGTCTTGACAGCCCCGCACTCGGCTTCATACACTCACGTTGGGGCTTAACAAAGCTTAGTCTCCAGACCGTACTGAGCAGATCCAACTCACCGGGCGCAGGGCTCAAACAGGAAGGTGACTGAATGGCGAGAATCTCAGTTCGACTTGGATTACTGGCGCTGTGGATTACCAGCGCCGGCCTTATCCTTCAGGCGCAGACTTTTGAGGGCAGTTTCGGCGGCATCGTGGCCGATCCGAGCGGAGCCTTCATCGCCGGAGCCACGGTTACGGCCTTGGAACAGGATACGGGACTCACGCGTACCGTTGTCACCGATTCAGATGGCACCTATACCCTTCCGATCCTCCCGCCCGGCCACTATCGCCTGACGGTCCAGAAAGAAGGCTTTGAGAAGCTGGCGCGGGGACCCTTGACCCTGCTGGTGAATCAGCACCTGCGCGTCGACTTCGCGCTGAAGCTGGGCGTTCAGACGGCTACCGTTACCGTGGAAGCATCGCCGCTGGCGGTAGAGACCCAGACGTCATCGGTCGGCACCACCATCGATCACCAGGACGTTTCGGAGGTCCCGCTGAATGGCCGGAACTTCCTGGAGTTGGCTCTGCTCGTTCCCGGCGTGTTCCCCGGAACGGAGGGCACGCGTATCAGCGATCGCGGCGGCGCTCTCAATGTGAATGGGATGCGCGACTCGATGAACTCCTACTGGTTGGACGGCCTCGACGACACGTCCGTAGGCGTGGGGCAGTTCACCGTGGCTCCACCGATCGATTCCGTGCAGGAATTCCGCATGGAAACCGGGGTCTACGAGGCCAAGTTCGGGGCTCACGCCGGCGCCGAAGTGAACATCGTCACCAAGTCCGGCAGCAATGAGTTCCATGGCACGGCCTACGACTACGTGCGCAACACGTCCTTTGACGCCAGGAATTTCTTCGATCCCGCCGTTGCGCCCTTCCACCGCAATCAGTTCGGTGGAACCGTTGGCGGCCCGGTGATCGTGCCGCATGCTTACGACGGGCATGACCGCACTTTCTTCTTCGTCGCTTATGAAGGTACCCGGGAGCTTCGCGATTTCTACGACAACTTTCTCGTCCCGACGGTCGCCGAGCGCAACGGTGACTTCAGTGATTTACTCAACCCGAGTTGCCCCACCCAGACGGCACTGCTGAATCCGCTGGCGCTGTTCCAGGGGCAAGTGCAACCCTTTACCAACATCAATCAGGTGCTGCCGGCCCCGGATCCGGTCGGGCAGGCCCTGGTGAATCAATTTCCGAACCCGAACATCGCCAACGCCTCCTGCGGCGCGGCGAATTACACGGCGCTGGTGGATCGTCAGGTCAGCTACGACACCGCCACCGGCCGCGTGGATCACCGGTTCAGCGACAAGGACTCCATGTTTGTGCGCTACAACGTCAACTTCGATAGGGAAGTCCTGCCTACAGGAACCGTTCCCGAGAGCACGACCACCCTTCCCGGTTACGGCACCCTTGCGCACAATTCCTACCAGATGGGCGGCCTGGATTGGACCCACATCTTCAGCCCCAAGCTGGTCAACGAGTTCAAGCTCGGCTACAACCGCTGGCAACTTCGGGAGAACAACCAGGACGCCGGCAACCCGCTGGCTTCGACACTGGGTATCCAGGGTTTGAATGACTTCGGGCCGAACGCAACGGGTGTTCCGAACCTTAATTTTTCAGGGTACGACAGCATCGGCGCGGATGAAGGCGTGCCCGAGGATGGAGCCGTGAATACTTTCCAGATCGGCGACACGCTGACGCAGGTCATCGGAACCCACACCGCCAGCTACGGCGCCGATTTCCGGCAGGTGCACCGCGGGAATTTCACCGTCGACAACATCATTCGGGGTGAATTTGACTTTACGGGGCTGATCACCGGCGGCTTGGGTCAGTTGCCTGCCCAGGCGCAGCAGGGGCTGGAGCAGGAGTTCGGGTGCGTGCCGCCTGCCTGCACTTTACAGTTCGGAAACAGCGTGGCAGACGCGCTGCTCGGTCTTCCTGAGTATTGGATCAACGGATTCCAGGAGTACATCTCGGGATCGTTTGGCGAGTACGACTTCTTTGGCCAGGACGACTGGCGTGTCAGCCACAATCTGACCCTCAACCTCGGGTTGCGCTACGAATACAAGACGCTGGTCAGCGATCTGAACAACCAGTTTGCGAACTTTGACTTCAATAACGGCGACTTGATGGTAGCGGGCAACAATACCGCGACCTTGGAAAGCTTCAATCCTGCCACGCAGATGTACTCGCAGGTGGGGACCCTGAACCTGGGCAGCACCGCGCGCAACCGCTCGCTGCAGTATCCAGACCGCGACAACTTCGCTCCGCGCATCGGTTTCGCGTGGCAGCCGTTCTCGAATTCGAAAACCGTGCTGAGGGGCGGCTACGGCATTTTCTACGACCAGACATTCGGCGACGTCTACTTCCAGAAGGCCAACAATCCTCCCTTCGTGCAGATCAAGACCGGGAATATCGGTGCCGCCGAACCGGAATTGCTCTCGGGCCAGTTGCTTCCGGGATCGGGCCAGGTCATCCAGCAGGCACTCACCGGACTGGTCGGTACAGAGTTCCCGACGCTCAGCCCCTTCCAGTTGAATTTCCAGAACGCGCTCATCCAGGAGTGGACCCTGGATGTACAACGGGAGCTCGGGAATTCCTGGCTGTTTGACCTCGGCTACGTCGGCACGCGCGGCACGCATCTGGTATCCGAGACCGATCCGAATCAGCCGATGAACCTGAGCAGTTTCCCCAATGAGTCTGCGGCCCAGCAGCAGACAATCCTCGCCGCGTGCGAGACGGGCGCCTGCCCGAGGCCTTATCCCGATCTTTCGGGCTTCTCCTACACGCAGTCTGCCGGCAACTCCATCTACAACGCATTGCAATTCAAGGCCGAGCGCCGCTTCTCGCGCGGCCTGTCGCTGCTTGCTTCTTATACTTATTCGAAGTCGATGGACGATACTTCTGGCCCATTCAGCGATTCGCGGAACGCCAACTTCCCCCAGAATTCGTACGATGTCGCGGCGGAGCGGGCCGTGTCTGATTTCGACTTCCCGCAGCGGCTGAGCGTAGCCTATCTCTGGACGATGCCGTTTGGTTCGACGGTGGCGAGGCTCGACAGCCACAGCCTGAACTACCTTATCGAAGGCTGGGAGGCGGGCGGAGTGATCACGGCCGAATCCGGGCCGCCGTTCACGCCATTCGTGAGTGGGGGAATCAGCGGGGCTGATGAGGTCCAGATTACCGGCACGAATAATGATACAGATCGTCCTAACCTCAGCGGCAGCTCGTTCTATCCCTCGAAACAGACGCCGCAGGACTGGCTGAACACCTCGGCGTTCAGCATCCCCGCGAACTTCACCTTTGGGGACGCGGGACGTAATATTCTGCGTGGGCCGGGCCTGGGAAGCTGGGATTTCTCGGTGCTGCGCGACTTCCGCTTGACGGAGTCGAAAAGCCTGCAGTTCCGCGCCGAGATGTTCAACATCTTGAACCGCGCCAACTTCGATATCCCGCAGCGGGACGTGGCGTCGCAGAGCTTCGGGCAGATCTTCAACACCTTGCAGCCCCAGGCGGGCCTCGCATCCGGCGGCCCGGGCGAGCCGCGGGAATTGCAGCTGGCGCTGAGGCTGTATTGGTAGTGTAAAGAATGAAGTCTGAAGTACGAAAACAATGCTCTCATAATTCATACTTCAGACTTCATACGGAAATTCCGGCTTATTTCTTCTGCACGATATACTCCCCGTTCACGCTATGGCTGGCTCCGGCACGGTCATGTCTCTGCGGCCAAGGAGAGCAAATGAAAAGGTGGGGCGTGCTGGCGGTTTTCTTGTGCGCTTTGGCCGCCAACGCTGAGTCGCCACTGAAGTACGGCCTCTCCTATCGCTCGGAGGGTGTGAATGTCGTTCAGGTGCGCATCGACCTGCCCTCACCGCCTTCGGCTCCCGTCTCATTTGTCATGCCGCGCAACTATCCCGGTGGATACGAATTTGTCCCCTACGACTCCTTTGTAGAAGACGTGCGAGCTTTCTCTGACGAGGGGAAGCCTATGGCCGTAAAGCGGGCGCCCGACGGCCCACGCTGGTTGCTGGGTAACGCCGGCGAAAATGTGGTGCGCGTCGAATACTCGATCGACGTCGTGCGCATGGAGAAACAAATTCTGTCTTCCGTCGATACCTCTAAGGTTCGCCCGCATTACGTGGGCCTCCTTGGCTACTCGGTGTTTGCTTATATTGATGGCCTCGAAGATACCAAGATCGCACTGCACGTCGAAGGGCCGCCGGGCTGGCCCGTTTTCACTACCCTCGCTCCAGCGATACCGGCACCCTTGCAGACAGCATCTGTATTTGCAGCGAACTACTATGCCCTCGCGGACTCAGAAATCCTGATGGGACCAGATCTGCAACTAAGACAGTCCGACGGAACGATCGCTTTGGCAATGGCCGTCTATGCGGAAGGCGAGGAGGACCTCTCCCAGGAGAGCCAACTGGCGCGCACTGCTCTCGATCGCGTGCAGCATTATTTTGGCGATGTGCCCTTTCCGACTTATACGGTCCAGCTTGAGTTGCTGAAGCCCCTGCCCGGGCACGATTACTCCTTCGCTCAAGAACATCTCAACAGCGGAACCTTCAGCCTAGCAACGGACGAGGCTATTACTGCACACACTACGCCGCAACTGATACGAAGGAGACTGGTCGGTTACGCCCATCACATGGCCCATTCATGGATTCCCAAACGCGCCTACGGCGAAGGATACATTCCCTTCTTGTGGGAGATGCCGCCCGTCATCGATACCATCTGGTTCAATGAAGGCTTCGGGCGCTATGCCGCTATCGCGGCGCTCGCCGATGGTATGCCCGCGCATGAAGGCCAGGAGTTTCGGCAGGATCAACTGGATGGCCTGCGCAACATCGTCAGTGAGGCGCCTGCCTTCATCCGCCGGATGCCGCTCGTGGTCCTTTCGCGCGAAGCGTCCTTCCTTTACTCGCAGGATTTTCGCACCGGCATGAACACCTTCGCGCGGGGCGCGCTGATGGCCGCTCAGATCGATGACCGTATCCGTGAGCAGTCACGAGGCAAAAAGGACCTGCGCGATGCTCTGCGCGCCGTTTTGCTTCAAACCCAGAAGGAGCATCGGCCCTTCAAGATCGAGGAGTTGGCGCCCTTGTTTCAGCAGGCCACTGGGGTCGACGTCAGCGAGATTTTCCAACATTGGTTGCAGCCGCTGGAGCATTGAACGTGCGGGCATCGTTTTTTGAGGTTTTGAGTCTTACATCCATACTTCGTCTTCCAACCACTAACCACTCACCTGCCGGCCGGCGCCAGCCCCGGAATCAATCCGTACCCGGGACGAGTCTCGTACTCTCTGAGATACTGCTTGAACTCCGGGCTTGACGTATCGCGCTCGCCAGGCGGATACGGGTAGTTCGACATCCTAAAGAAAGGCAGCGGACCGCTGGTCCGGAACTCAGCCGTATTGGGCTCGCCATCCTTCGCGTAGCCTCGCGCGTAGAGGAAGTAGTCGCGCTCAAGACCAGCGTGTAGGCGCGGCAACCTGGCCGCATCGAACGTCAGGGTCAACTCATCTCCGGCCGCCATCACCACCAGGCGGTCATCGGCCGCGGTGACCAGATCCTCCACCGCTCCGTATCGCGTGTAGCGCCCGGCAAAAGGATTCCACGGCGCGTCGGCGAGCCTGCGCGCGTAATCGAAGTCGTCCGGCCGCAGGTGACGCGGATCGACGATCGGCTGGGAAAAGCCGCGATAGTGCAGATCGGCGGAGTTAAGGTGCAGCTCGGTAATCCGGCTTCCGGGCGAATCGCCAGCCAAAGATTGGATGGCATCAGCCGACCCACCCGATCCTCCAACTTGAAATGGATCGGATAGCCGCCGGTCGCCAAGCGTGAGCAGGATGCGATCCCAATACACACAGAGGCTCGTGACAATCCGCACGTGATGGTCGCTCGTGAGGAACTTTCCATTGAGATCGACGCGGAAGGTTCGATTCGTACCACTCGGCAGACCCATATCCGCTATCGCTGTGACCCATTTTCCGCTCTTGTCGCGGACCTGCAGGTATGGTGAGACCATCGAGAGCTTCTGATTGGTCTCGAGCGCGCGTGAAGCGTTAGAGTCGGTCCAGAAAACCCAACCCGTCAGCCAAAGCGCCGGATGAGCGGAAGCGGGAAATGAGCCGAGATCGAGCGTCAAGCTATGGGAATCGGCGAGACCCAGGATGCGGTCGCGGCGAAAATCCGTCGGGTAGCGTCCGTCAGCTTCGCGCAGTAGAGACAGTACATCGTGACCATGAGCGTCGATCGCGGAGACGATCGGACGCTGCTCGCCGAGCGCATAGATCTCCGGCGGCACGGGCGACGAGGAATAAATCTCGTTGGCGTAAACCTTCGTCGATGCCGGATGGTCCGCGGCAGCGAGACGCAGCTGGTCAAAATAGTCGGTCTCGCGCATTTCGCTGGTGACTTGCAGCGTAAGCTTTCCATTCACAACGTGAGGAGTGCCGCCGAGGCGCACTACCTGGTCGGGGTTCGGCCGGACGCGAGTGCCGTCGGGCGCAAGCTCGCCGAGGGGTGCAACACCCATGATGTCGCTGAGAAAGACGTAGCGGTGTCCGTTCCAGACGTAAAGGAACGGGCAGGAACTGGCCAGCCGCTCCGACTCGCGCACGTTGGTGATGCCACTGGTCGCGACATTGATGGAGTTTTCGACGATGAGGTTCGGCCAGGTGACGCGGATCACGTCAAGCTTGGCCACATCGTCTGTGAAGACGCGGACCGGGTTGCCGGTCGCCAGCAGCTTCTGGTAATAATCCCCCGATTTGAACTCGACCGTGCAGCCGACCCCTGCTTTGTTGCTCTTGTAACCGTCGAGCGTCACCTGAGCCCAGCGCTCCGGCGGTCCTTCGAAGACGTGAAGCGTGTCGTCGCTCGCCAAAGCCACCAGATCAAGCCTGGACGGGTCCAGGAGCGAGGAAGGGATCAGCGTGGCCGGAGCGGAACTTAGCCCGGAGGCGCCGGCGAGCTTCACCTCCACAGCCTGCCGGAACTGACCACCCTGATTCAAGACCGCGTGCAGCCGGCCTGAATCGTCGAAGGCGATCAAGTCGTCGAAGCCATTGCCATCGAGATCGGCGACAGTTCCGAGAGTCGCGAAGCGGTTTGGCTGGGTCAACGGAAGGGGTGGCGGCAGCTCCGCCGCCTGAAAATGCGCGTTGCCTTTGCCCCATAACACGCTGTAGCCTAGCGGGGACCACAGAACGAGGTCGAAAAACCCGTCATGATTCAGATCCCCGACTTCCGCGTCCACAGCGGCGACCTTGGCCAGGTCCGGGCCCGCCGCCGCGGTCGCATCGTCGAAATGATCCTCGCCGCCATTGATGTAAAGCATCGGCGGCGCGCCCTCGCGCAAAAAGACCAGGTCCGCGTAGCCGTCGTCATTGAAATCCGCGAACACGACACTCCGCAGCTTCCCTTTGACGGCCGCGAGGCCGGAAGACGCGGTGACGTCAGAGAAAGTCCCATCGCCGTTATTGCGGTAAAGATGGCTCGCGCCGCCGCCGAAGTCGTCGGGGAAACGAAACACGCTCTTGTGGGGCGCGTCGCTCAAGTTCACGTAAGCCGTCGTGACGATGTCGAGAAAGCCGTCGCTGTCGGAATCGAAAGCGACGATCCGCGTGTCGAGTTCTCCGGGCGCCGCGTCGAGCTTGGCCTTTGCCGTGTCGTCCGTGAACGTGCCGTCGCCGTGATTGTGATAGAGGGTGACGCCGCCGAGTCCCGCCACGAGCAAGCTCGCGTGGCCGCTGTTGTCATAATCCGCGAACACCGCTGAAACGCCGTGACCATCGCCGGCGACCCCCGCTTTCTCGGTCACATCCGTGAATCCGCCCTTGCCATTGTTGCGCAGAAGCTGATTGCGACCTCCTGGCCGCACGATATACATGTCCGGGTGACCGTCGCCGTCGTAGTCGCCGATCGCGATGGATGCCGGAAGGCGCGGCAGAATCGTCCGTCGGGCGAAGTCCAGCGAATATTCGCCGGCCTTGATCGACGCAGCCGCGGCCGTGCTCGGGCGCCTGGCGGCAGCGATTCCAAGGCGTGCCGTCGTGTCGGTGAAAGTGGGCGGAACGGGCGCTGGCGTCGATGCCGGAATCGGGGCCGGCGGTATCAGGATCGCGCCGTAGCGGCCCGCCTCCAGCGCCGGATACTGGATCGAGATGTTCGGGACCTTATCGCGAAATTCCTGGTTGATCTTCAGGTATTTTTGCGCGTCCTCAGGTCGCCGCAGCCGCGTGAGAATCGTGAAGATATGGAAGCTCGCGGCCACGTAGAAATTCTGGCCGCGACCGAAGCCCATGGCGGTGACGCGCTGGAACGCATCCAGGGCCTCGGGAAGCTTTTTTTCCGCAAAGCAGACCGTGCCGAGATTGAACCACGCCGCTGGATCGGTTGGATCCGAACCGGTCACGTGCCGCAATTCGGCCTCGGCGTCGGGATAGCGGAGCTCGCGCTTGTAGAGCACCCCAAGGTTATAGTGCACGGCGAGCAGCTTCGGATCCATCTGCCGCGCGGTGGTCAGCTCGGCCAGCGCCTGATCCAATTGATTGTCCTGAAGCAGGGCGAGACCAAGGTCGAGATGGTCCGTTGCGAAGGCGTCGCCCGCGCCCAATACTTTCTCGAATTGCTCCACGGCATCGTCGTACTTTCCCTGCTCATAGTAAGCTTTGCCGAGGTTGCGGAGCCGCTGGAGGTCAGCAGGCGAGACGGCGCCCCCCGGCGCAGCATTGTCTTTGGCAGGAATCACGCGTGTGGCAGCCGCCGTTTGGTGCGCGACACGCTCGGTGATCAGGGTCGCGACGAGTCCCGCCGCGAGCAGCGCGACGCTCGCGCGCAGAAGCCAAGTCAGTCTTTTCTGAGATTCAGCCCGGAGTTTCATGTGAACCCGCGATTATACATCGCCGGTCGCGAAAGGCGGGGTCGCGAATTACATTCCGAATTGCCAGACTGCTGGTCTCGGGCGTTGGGTAGGCGGGACCCTGAAAAATCGCGGATATCACTATGCTACTGCGGACGCCGAACCGGTAAGCATTGCGGTTCGGCGTCCGCCATCGATTTGCTGAGATCCAGCGTTACCGCTCAGTGTCGCTTTTCGTCGCTCCCTGAGCCCTGGTGATGTTGCTGCTCATGGTGCCGGAGTTCTTCGGCATTGCTGAAGTTCTGGTTGCACTTTGAGCATCGGAACTGGCCAGTGGATTCGCCCATGCTGGGGCGGCCACCCGATTCGCTCGTGCCTCGGGTACCGCCCGAATGCTGCTGGCTTCCGCTGTGGCTTCCGCCGGAGTGTTGCTGACTTCCCGAATGTTGATCAGCCATAAGTCACCTTCCTTTCAGAATTGTTTGTACCGCGCACGACCTATTCCCAGTACGGCCGATATCCGTAGTAGCTGTAGAGTTCAGCTCCCCATGCCGGATCGGTCATGTCGGGCCAGTGGCTCTTGTCGAAGCCGGGAGCCTTCTTGAGCAGCTCCTTATCGATGTTCAGAACCAGCCGCTTGTTATCCTGGTCTACCGTCATCGCCTCCCAGGGAATAGCGAAGAGCTTGTCGCCCATTCCGAGAAAACCGCCGAACGAGAGAACTGCGTACGCGATACGTCCGCGTTCCAGATCGATCATCAAGTCCTCTATATTGCCCAGGTCCTGGCCCTGAAGGTTGACCACATCATCGCCCTTGATCGAACTGGCCGACAGCACTCGCCTGGGCGTGGTTGTGGAGTAAACTTTTGCCATTTACAAATTCTCCTTGGGTTTATTTGCCTACAGGCCGCCGGAGGAGTTGAGAGTGTTCGTCCGCTCATCGTTCGCAAGACGCGGCCCACAACCCCACCCTACTGCCAGCAGCAGGACCTGGGAATCCGGTAGAGACCCTAAGCCAAATTGAAAAGCCCTCTAAGGGAACTCCGCCTTGAGATCTCCGCAACCCTTGACGAATCCGTGCGACAATGACCGTGAGTGCGGCCAATTGGCCGGTCCAGCGATGGGCGTCTAAGGAGGGGCGAATGCCAGGTATTACGCGAAGAGAGTTCATTAGAAATGCAGCAGCGAGCACTGCGGCTGTCGGGCTCATTTCGGCGGGGGCATTGGAGTTGCGTGCCAATCCTCTCGGTTTGCCGATCGGATGTCAGACGTACCCGGTTCGGAAAATGATCGCCCAGGATTTCCCGGGCACGATCAAGCAGCTCTCCGAGGCGGGATTTCAGGCCGTCGAGCTTTGTTCTCCGGTCGGGTACTCCGATGATGGGTTCGGGGGATTGGCCAAGTACAAGGGATCAGAGTTGAAGAAGATCCTGAGGGATAACGGGGTCGAGTGCCACAGCTCGCACTTCAGTATGGAGGAGCTGCGGAGCCAGCAGCCGGACAGGATTGCGTGGGCTAGGGACGTTGGCATGACCCAAATGCTGGTGGCCAGCCTTGGCGGCCCCCGCCAACCCACCATGGACGACGTAAAGCGGGCGGCGGATGAGTACAACAAGATCGGAGAAAAAGCCGCCGAAGCCGGGATCCAACAGGGCCTCCACAACGAGAATTTTGAAATGACCACGGTCGATGGACAGAGGACGTACGATGTGCTGTTCACCCTGCTCGATCCGAAGCTCGTGAAATTCCAGTTCCAGGTTTCGACCATCAGCCGCGGCTTTGACGCCGCCGAGTACTTCGACAAGTACCCCGGCCGGTTCATCTCGATGCACGTGCAAGGCTGGGACGCAAGCACGCGCAAAATCGCGGCGGTTGGCCAGGACTCGCTCGACTGGAAAAAGATCTTCACGGCCGCAAGGACGGGCGGAATCAAGAACTACTTCGTCGAGATGAACCTGGATCTGATGAAGGCGAGCGTTCCGTATCTTCGCAGTCTGCAGGTCTGATCTCGGATCAAGAGGGGCGGTCCCAGTTTGGGACCGCCTGGCTGCAAGACGCCTGCTCAGCCGTTCCTTTTTCGGGAACGCTTGGCGGCACTGCGGGTCGCGAGGGCGACCGCAATTTGCCGAACTCTTCCAGAATCGATTCCAGTACCGGCAGCATGTAGCTGACCTGTTTCGTTCGAATGATAAAGTTCCAGAGGAACTCGAATTTCTTCCACCCGGCTGCATAGGCAAAGTGACGCAGCCTCGTCCACAATTCATCCTTCGCGCACGCGCTCCTCAGGATCGACCCCCAGCGGTAGAAGTCTCGATAAGCCCGCCAGTATCCTTGCTCCAAGGCCTCCGGGCTGAGCCTGGCGGGCTGAAACACGGTGTGCCGCGTGTCGTAAAGGTCCCAATTGGAGTGCAGGATTCGATTCTGCGCCTTCATCCGGGCGTGAAGCCCCGTGCTCGGATAGGGGGTCAGGATGTGGAATGTCGCCGTCTCAATGCCCTGCTCGATTGCCCAACCGACCGTCTGGTCGAACACGGTTGAGTCATCCTCGTCCATGCCGAAGACGAAGCTGCCGTTGACCATCACGCCGAGATCGTGCAGACGCCGGATCGCGGCGCCGTAATCGCGGCGTAGATTCTGAAACTTGCGCTGCTCCTTCAGATTGACGGCGTTCGTGGTCTCAAATCCTACGAACAGACTTCGTAGTCCGCAAGCCACCGCCTTTTCGACGAGATCCGGCGTCAGGATCGAGTTCACTGTCCCGGCGGCCTGCCACAAGCGGCCCATTCCCCGCATTCCATCGAAAAGAGCACGGGCGAATCTCGAATTTCCGAACAAGTGGTCGTCCAGGAAATAGAGGTGCCGCCCCGGCAGCCGGTCGATTTCGGCCAAGGCCCGGTCGACAGTCTGCGTATAGAATGATCGGCCACCCTTGAAAAAGGCCTCTTTGTAGCAGAAATCGCAAACGTGCGGGCAGCCGCGCGACACCACGATCGAATTGGGCACGAGATAAAGATGCCGCTTGATCAGATCCCGGCGGATCGGCGGCAGCGCCTCGATCGTGCGCGTTTGAGACGCATAGCGCGCCGCGGGTTTTTCCGCTCGGAAATCACGCAGGAATTGCGGCCACGTGTCCTCGCCGGGTCCCAGGAAGATCGTGTCCGCGTGCTGCGCGGCTTCTTCGGGCAGCGAAGTGACGTGTAAACCGCCCAGCGCCACATAGCAGCCGCGACGGCGATAATGATCGGCAATCTGGTAGGAACGGTAGGCGGACGTGATGTAAACCTGTATCACCACCAGCTCAGGAGCGTCGTCCAGCTTGAGTTTCTCCACGTGCTCGTCGAGGAGCGTGACCTCATCGTCGTTGTCGAGATACGCCGCCAGCGTCGCGAGGCCCAGTGGAGGAAAGAGCGAGTACTTGATGGGGCGGAACATCGGGCTCGTTGCTTCAGTAAGGGCGGGAAGAATCATTTTGACTCGCATGGCGGGAACGATCATATATGAAGTACTTTGTAGTGTAAAGTACCTTGAGAAACAGAAACGGAACCAGACCCACGAGACGGGGCACGCGATATCCTCGAGACCCGGAATCAATTACGCCCCGTATCCAGGGCGAAATTGAAGTATGATCGTCGTTGCGGAGGGGCGTTGGGAGGATTTTGATGCTAAGTTCGCTAGTCGTACGCGCTCTTCCGTGCTGGTCCCGGGCGATAATCCTGGCTTTCCTGCTTGGAACGGCCACAGCTCAGGCGACCGACATCGCGACTTACCACAATGACAACTTCCGAAGCGGTCAGAACCTGCAGGAAACCATCCTGACGCCGGCCAACGTGAACTCGTCGATGTTCGGCAAGCTCTTTTCCGTCTCGGTCGACACGACGATTGACGCCCAGCCCCTGATCCTCTCGTCGCTATCCATTGGGGGCGTCAACCACGATGTGCTCTACGCGGTTACGGAAGGCGACACCGTATACGCTTTCGATGCCGACAGCGGAGCCGCACTGTGGCAGGTCTCGGTGTTGAACTCCGGAGAAACGCCGTCGGACACTCGCAACTGCAGCCAGATCACGCCGGAGATCGGCGTGACTTCCACCCCGGTGATCGACCGCCATAGCGGGCCGCACGGCACGATTTACGTTGTCGCGATGAGCAAGGACTCAGCCGGGAATTACTACCAGCGTCTTCACGCACTTGATCTCACGACCGGCGCGGAGGAGTTCGGCGGACCCGTAACGGTCCAGGCCCAGTATCCCGGCAACGGCGAGAACAGCATGAACGGCTACGTAATTTTCGATCCCAAGCAGTATGCGGAGCGCGCCGGCCTGCTTCTGTTGAACGGCGCGATCTACACCGCCTGGACGTCGCATTGTGATGACCAGCCGTATACCGGCTGGCTGATCGGCTACAACGAACATACCCTCGCGCAAACCAGCGTCCTGAACGTCACGCCGAACGGCAGCGAAGGAGCTATCTGGCAGGCCGGCGATGGACTGGCGGCCGACGCCAGCGGCAACATCTACTTTCTCGACGCCAACGGCACGTTCGACACCACGCTCAACGCGCAGGGCTTTCCCAACATGGGTGACTACGGAAACGCCATTGTGAAGGTCTCGACAACGAACCAGCAACTGGCCGTGGCCGACTATTTCAACATGTACAACACGGTTTCCGAATCCGATGCCGATGAGGATCTGGGCTCGGGTGGAATCCTGCTGCTGCCACCGCTCGAGGACTCAAGCGGCACGAGCCAGAATTTGGCGATTGGCGCGGGAAAAGACTCGAACATTTACATCGTGAACCGCAACAACCTCGGAAAATTCAATCCCAACAACGACAATGCCATTTACCAGCAGATCAGTGGCGCACTCTCGGGTGGAGAGTGGTCGATGCCGGCGTACTACCACGGCGACGTCTATTTCGGTCCGTCGGGGAACAATCTGTTGCAGTTTCGCTTCTCCAAGGCCCGGTTATCCAATTCGCCGACCTCTCGGAGCGCCGCTTCCTTCACCTATCCCGGCAGCACGCCGAGCGTATCGGCCAACGGCTCGAACGACGGCATCGTTTGGGCCATCGAGCATACCAACACGTCGGTGCTGCACGCCTACAACGCGCAGAGTCTCGCCACCGAGCTGTACAACAGCAACCAAGCCTCCGGCGGACGCGATCAGTTTGGCAGCGCGAGCCACTTCGGCACGCCGGCGATCATCAACGGCAAGGTGTACGTTGGTACCACAACGGGCGTCGCCGTTTTTGGATTGCTGAGCGGCAAGTAAGCGACCCGCGCTTCCCAATCGCGGGTTTAACGGCCCGAGCTGGCCAGTCGCATCATTATGACCAGCTCAGGCCGTCCCCTTTTTGACTCCTACCGCGCTCGCTGGACTTTTTGTCGACAGGGCGGTCCACGGCAACTCACCGTTACTCGACCCGTCGCGGGAGCTGAACGATCCCGTCCTGCGATGAAAAGGGCGTTTCCTGCTTGAATGCCAGGCGTAACAGGACTTCGAGTTCCGCTTGGAATCTATCGCGGCGAGGGTTCCAGTTTTTCGGCGATTTCGAGCAGCGCCTGGACCGTGGTCCAGTTTCTGCCCGTTCCCGAGGCTTTGAGCTTGGCGGCAAACTGTGACCACGTGATCTTCGGCCGCGCCAGGCCGTTGGGATAATAGAGGTAGATCTCACGGCCCTCGAGCCGCAGTTCGTCGGGGTCGGTCTTGATCTCCAGAACTTTTCGGCGCGCCTCAGGTTCCGGTTCAACGGTGAGGAAT
>JASHQD010000372.1 GCA_030037755.1 Terriglobia bacterium | reverse complement strand
AACTCCTTCACAGACCCGCGCGAATAGCTTCAGCCGCTCGCGGATGCTGAGCCGGTTGTTGTCGCAGTACGTCGTAATGGCAACCCCGGCGACGTGCTCCATCACAAAGTAGGGCGCGCCTTCCCGGGTGGAGCCAGCGTCCAACACTCTGGCGATGGCCGGATGGTGCATCAGAGCCAGAGCCTGGCGTTCGGACTCGAATCGTCCGATGACCTCGCGGCTGTTCATGCCCGCCTTGATCACCTTGAGCGCGACTCGGCGGCGCACCGGCTCCTTCTGCTCGGCCAGCCAGACCTCGCCCATGCCGCCTTCTCCGATTTGGTGCAGCAAGTGGTAGCGGCCAACCACCGCCACCGGGCCGCCGTCGTCGGCGCCGGCGGTGGACGTGGCGTCAAGGGGCTCGTCAGCCATGGCTGCGGCAATCCGCTTTCCTGGAAAGATACCCCCTTGATAGAGTGTACAACCAACGCCAACTAAAAACCGCCAAGCGATTCGGTGCGCAGAGATCGCCCCGCCCTCGTCCAGCTTGCCCGCGTCAGAGGGTCGAGGTTAGTCGGCAGCGCAATGCTAGGTTATAAGTGCGTGAGTATTGATAGAGGATGGCGGATGCCGCGGGTGACGGTATCTGCCGATCAGCATGCGGCGGGTTCGGCGGCGGGTTCGGCGCCGCGGCCGACGGCGCGTCTTCTCTCGGGCCTGGCGGCCGGCGGATGGTTGAGGACAATCCCGAAATGGTGCCGGAGCGCCGAATGCACTTCCGATTCGGTCTCGAGCGTTCTCTCTTCCCGGTTCCCGTTCGATCTCGTGATCAGCCGGCTACCGGAAAGAGTGATCCGGCCGGCGGGCGTGGCGAGCGAGCAGATCCGGTTGCGCCTGAATTTCGAGTTGCGCGACGTCTGATGATAGTGGCACATTTCGGCGAATTCCGATAACTCGCGCGGTTGTAACGCGAAGTCGTACTGCAGCCGCCACTCGCCTTCCTCGTCGCGACGCTCCAACTGCCAGCGGCCGTCGGCTCCGGATCTTCGCGATCGTAGCGGGTGGATCAGGCGGAAGCGTCCCGCCGGGTCCTCCTGCTCGACGTCGGTTACGAATCGCAAAGGCTCGAGAAAATTGTCGCCAAAGCCGACGTCAACCAGCCACGCGCGACCCGAAGATCCCGGCCGCGCAGTCGCTTCTTCGCCGTGCCCTTCAGGCACGTCAACCTGCAGCGCGAGATGATCGAACTCGCGGCTGAGAACGCCTTTGCGGTCGGCGACCCGGGCCGAGAGCAATTGAACCCGGAAACCAAGGGTGGCTAGCAGGGATGCGAATGCGCCGTTCAGCTCATAGCAGAAGCCGCCCCGCCGCTCCTCGACGATCTTCTTCACCAGGCGGCCGGAATCGAGAACAATCTTGCGCCCCAGGCCGACATCGAGATTCTCGAACGGCACCGTCATCATGTGATGCCGGTGGAGCGTTCGCAGGGACCTCGAGGTCGGCGCCAACGGGCCGGTATAACGAATGCGGTCAAAATAGGCTGCGATGTCCATCAGTCATCTGATGCGGCGTGACCGCCAACGGGCTGGCCAAGTTATCGCTTCGGCTAACTTCATGTGTAATTTAACAGTCGCTAGTGGTTAGTGGCTAGAACCCCGCCCGCGCTACCGGCAGCTCAGCTCACCTCCGCTGTTGCCATCTCCTGCGGCGGAAGGTCGCGCAATCTTTGCCTTTCCGCCAATTCCTCGTCGTTCAGTTTAGCATCATAGATGGACCGCGGCTCAATGGTCCGCGCGACCAGGGTAGCAATTCCGACCACCAGCAACAGTGGCAGAACGAACGAGCGGTCGCGGCCCGTCAATTCCATCATCAGGACCACGGTCGAAATGGGGCCTTGAGTGGTTGCCGCCAGGATGGCTCCGGCGCCGAGCAGCGAAAACAGCCCGAGAGGAGCGCCGGGCCAGAAGCGCGTCCAGGCAAAGCCGAGGACACCGCCCAGCATGGCCCCCGTGGTCAGGGAGGGCGTGAACAAGCCCCCCGGTGCGCCGCTGCGCATCGAGACCGCGACCACGGCGGGCTTGAGCACAAGCAGGACCAGCAGCAGGGCGGGCGCCACTGCGCCCGTCAGGGCCAGCTGTGAAACATCCTTGCCGTTGCCCAGCAATTGTGGAAACCGGATTGAGAGCAAGCCGAACAGTCCCATAACCACGATCGGCGCCGCCAATCGACTTCCGCCCGTGGGCCGGTTCCGATCCGCCCAAGTGATCAGTCGGACGTACCCGACGGAAACCGGCCCCGCAATCAAACCTGCGACGACTGCCCAGACGAGGACAGACGCCGAACTGGAGTAGTGGGGAATCACGTAGGTCGGCTTGTCGGGCAGCCAGAGCCAGGAGACGCCGGTCGCGACCGTAGACGCAAAGAGCGCCGGCAGCACGTATCGAAGGGCCAGCTTTCCGCGCATCACTTCGAGCGCAAAGAGCGCGCCACCGACCGGAACGCCGTATGCCGCGGCCAATCCGGCTCCGGCCGCACACGCCACCAGGAGGCGGCGCTGTTCGTTCGACAGACGTCCCCGGTCGGCAAAGAGGTTGGCGAACACTACGCCCGCCTGCTTCGGGGCGCCCTCGCGCCCGAGCGACACGCCCATGCCGACAATGATGACGGAGAGCACGGCGCTGCCCAGCGTTCGGAGGCCCGGCATGCGTCCGGCATGAAACCAGATAGCGGCTGTGGTGTCGATGCCATTGGCACTGGAGAGCTGGCGCAGGATGATCTGGCCAGCGCCCGTGATCAGGCCCGCACCGAGCAGTACCACGACGTGCCGCGTCGCGGTGGCGTGGTGTGCTGCGCCCAGAATGTCTGTGCCAGAGCCGCCGTTCCAGGCCACGTGCTGTACCCATTCCAGGAAGCGCGTCAAAGCCACTGCGCCCAGCCCGGTTGCGACAGCAGTCAGCAACACCGCAATCCAGAAAGGTCCGGCACCCGGATGCCGGAGAGTGGCTGGGATCAATTCATGTTCAGGTATCGGTCGCCCTTGGAGCTTCTCCACAGCTGCGTTACCTCCCTTCCGGCCGGCGGCCGACGCCATTCCAACGCGACGGGGACCTGTGGCCTTGATGAAAATCGTTCCAGCCACTAGCCACCAGCACCTAACCACTGTAATAATCCTGCCAGTTCCTCGTCTTTAATGGCGAGGAGAGATTATGGAGGCTGCATTGCTGGCGACCACCTTTCCGTTTCCGGAGGTTGCGAGGCCCGACCCCGCC
>JASHQD010000371.1 GCA_030037755.1 Terriglobia bacterium | reverse complement strand
CGTCTCCGCCCCAAATCCAGTATAGCGTCTCCCGGCGCCGATCGCCGGGCGGAGGCAGGCCGGCGCACGGCCAGCTTGCCGGCCGACGAGTGCGTCGATGCCGTCCGCTCTCTTGGATGCCGGACCGCCCTCGCTCCGGGCCAATGACATGCTCTATCCTTCCGGAGGTCCGTCCGGCAGGACCTTCAGCAGTCCTGGAGTGCCCGTCTTCCCCGGCCGTGCGGCCCCCGGTCCTGGCGCCGACCGGTCATCCGGTGCTGGAGTGCGCGACGAATCGCGGTTCGCCGGCGATTTCTTCGTTCTTTGCGGTGCCGATCAGTTTTGGCCATTCCCGGTGCTCTTGGCCTTCCAAGAGCGGGCGGCACCTGTTTTCAATGACTTACGGACAATTTTCGAGTAGTCATGTCACGCATTCTAAAGGACTTATGGGTTTCGGTGGGTTTGCTTCGAGAGCCGAACTCTGCACAACCTGCTGATTCTAAATAACTTGTGGGTTTGCTTATGCCCAGTTTTTATAAAGGATTCCTTTTTTCCCCCCGAGCACGGGGTTTAAGTATAGCCTCGGTGGGTAACGTAGGGCGCTCTGAAATCGCATTTCCACGGCTCCGGGACCCTTGATTGCCCCGGCGCCGGAGGCCAGGCGTGTGGATCGACGGCCTGCCTCCCCCAGCGCCCCGCGCTGCTGCCGAAATCGTCGCGTCATCCATAAGCGCATGAGACTACAAGCCTTAGAAGCTGTCCGTAGACTTCCTGAATTCTATATGGCGCATTTTGCGGGGAATTTCCGTGACCAGCGTCACGGCGGCCGGTGTCCAAATTTGAAGTCGTTCTCGCCCGGGGAGGCAGAACGGACGCGACGCGCGAGCGTGACTCTGGAGACGTCAAACCGGATCTTTTGGCGAGGAGGTGCATGCAGGCTACGTGGGCTCAAATCCGGCCGCTTCAACTCCCTATATACCCCGGGGACTCGATGTAAGCTACGTAAGCTGGCGGTCTCTTGAAAATTGCCGACCGGTAGCGTAAATCTGGAGGCGATCGATTTGATCGGGAGTCTATTGAATGAACCTTGTGCGGAATCTTTCTTATAGCATGCGGGTGCTGGCCAGGAATCCGGGTTTCACCGCGGTGGCTGTGCTCTCGCTGGCGCTCGGGATCGGCGCCAACACCGGCATATTCACTCTCGTCGATGCGCTGCTTTTGCGGGAACTCCCCGTGCAGCAGCCGGAGCAATTGGTGCAGGTCTCCGCCGTGCGCAGCGGGCACACCATTCCTCTTTCCTACCCGATGTATCGCGAACTCGTGCGCGGGCAGCAAGTGTTTTCGGGCCTGATCGGCTGGAGCCACGGCGCCCTGTCTGACGTGGAGATCGACGGGCGCGTCTCTCAGGCGGAGATGGACTCCGTCACCGGGAATTATTACTCCGTGCTGGGCGCATCGCCTCTACTGGGCCGGCTGATCACGACTCGCGACGCGAATCCCGACGGCAGCACGATCGCACCGGTGGCCGTGGTCGGGTACGACTACTGGCGCCGGCGCTTCGGCGGATCGGCGGACGCAATCGGGAGACAAATTGCGATCCAAGGGCAGTCGTTCACCATCATCGGCGTGACGCGGAAATGGTTCACGGGAATGACCACCGGCGAGCCGCCGGATATCACGGTTCCGATGCAGAGCACTGACAACCGGGCTCTGCTGTGGGTGCTCACCACCGGCCGCCTGAAGGACCGCGTCACTGCCGCCCAAGCTCGCGCGCAACTGCAATCGTTCTGGCCCGCGGTGCTGCTCGCCACCGTCTCGACCCAGACGCCAGGTCCGCGGCGGCAGGCATTTCTCTCCATGACAGTGGACGTCGCACCGGCCGCAACCGGCGTGGCGCGCGATCTGCGCGAGCGATTTACGAAGCCCCTCTACGTGCTGCTCGGGATCGTGGGACTCATCCTGCTGGCAGCCTGCGTGAATCTGGCGAATCTGATGCTGGCGCGCGCGGCCGCTCGTGCCCATGAGATGACCGTGCGCGTGGCGCTCGGCGCAGGCCGATGGGAACTTGCCCGCCAGGTGCTGGTGGACAGCCTGACGATCTCGATTTCGGGAGCGCTGTTCGGAGTTGCATTCGCGTACTGGGGCAGCAGCCTGCTGATGAGAATCATGACGCAGGGATCGCTTACGCCGGTCACGTTCAATCTCAATCCCGACGGGCGCGTGCTCCTGGTCACGGCATCGGTGACGATTCTCACCGCGGTTCTTTTCGGCATGGTTCCCGCGTGGCGAGCTTCGCGACAAGATCCAGCATCGGTGCTGCAGCAAAGTGCCCGCAGCGTCTCAGCACCCACCACTCGCCTCGGCAAGATGTTAATCGTCGCACAGGTAGCTCTGTCACTGGTCGTTTTACTGGGCGCGGGACTCCTATTGCGCAGCTTCGAACGTCTTCGCAGTGTGGATCCCGGGTTCGACGAGCGCGTGCTCGAGCTGAATCTGCATCCCCGCCCAGGCAGGCCGCAGGCCTTCGACATAACGCAGTATCAGCAGCAACTGCTGGCGCGGATCTCCACCCAGCCGGGCATCGTATCCGCCGCGCTTTCCGATCTTGGAGCGCGCGGGCAGGGAGGCTGGCAGGATCTGGTTTCGCCCGCCGGCCTTGAGGTGGGAGCCAACACCGGCGTCCCGGCCACGTCACTGATGATCTCGCCGGGATTCCTCGATACGCTCGGAATCAGCCTGGTTCGCGGCCGCGATTTTACCTGGGTCGACGACGATCATCATCCGCGCCGAGCGATCATCAGCAGCAGCCTGGCAGGGCGGCTCTTCCCAACCGGCGAGGCGGTCGGCCGGCACGTGCGGTTCGGCGTGATGCCCTACCTGCAGGACCTCGAGGTCGTCGGCGTGGCGAGCGACGCACGCCTTTTTGACATTCGGGACGCCAGTTCGCCGGCGATCTATCTTGCCAACGCTCAATACACCGGCACGTACGGATCCACGGAACTGGGCGGCCTGTTCGTCCGCAGCCCGGAAACTCCCGCGTCAGTGACGAGGTCCGTGGAACGAACGATCGACTCGCTGGGTTACCAGTACCCCGTGGGCGCGAAGACGATCGCGGAGGACGTCAGCAATGAGCTGGCGTCGGACCGGGCCGTAGCCGCGCTTTCCGGATTTTTCGCCTTGCTGGCGCTCTTGCTCGCTTCTGTAGGCTTGTATGGGCTGACGTCCTACGCCGTCGTTCGCCGCACGCGTGAAGTGGGGATTCGCGCGGCGCTGGGCGCGCGTTCTGCTGTTCTGTTATGGTCGATCCTCCGCGACACTCTGGCGCTGGTGCTTGTGGGGATCGCACTGGGGATCCCGTGCTCAATGGCCGCGAGCCGTCTGATCGCTCGCATGCTCTTCGGCATTTCGCCATGGGACTTGCCGACGATAATTCTCGTCGCGTTGGTATTGCTCGCAGTGGCGTTGATCGCTGCCTAC
>JASHQD010000370.1 GCA_030037755.1 Terriglobia bacterium | reverse complement strand
CGCCCAGCGACCCCATCAACCGTCGTTTCCGCAGGCCCAAAGAACAATCTCCTTATTTTTCAATAACCTGGCGGTTTCGTTTTGCAAAAATGCCCCGTTGCGAAGAGCGCGCGAGCCCACCTTGCACGATGCCGCGCAAATCCATGGCGAGATCCGCCCCGTTTCGTTCCAGTGACGTCAGTTTTTTCCGTCTCATTTTGCTTCTAAATCATTTCCCATCAGCAATCTGACGGCTTTAATCGCATAAGTCCATTTGTTTTCAGCAACCTAACGGCTTTCGAACACTATGAAAAACAGAAGTGGCTTGTTTTCAATTATCTGACGGCTTCGTTCGTGTAAAAGTGAGACATCCACCATTGTCCCTCCCCTCAGCGTCGACACAGAATCCTCAACACTATATTGTGCTCCCGAAAAATGGGACGATGGGGAATCGTGAGAAAAGTGAGAAAGTTTATTTGCTGCGTGATTTCAATAGGTTACGGACAAAAAGGTAAAAATTACCCAGGAGAGGCACGGCGAGGCTCGAGACGGACGCTGGTTTAGTTGTGTCGATGTCGCAGCGTATGCCGACCCTCCTCTGTCACTCAATCGCGAGCCAGGCGTAGCGTAGCAGGAACAGCGCCGTCAGCACCCAGATCAGACCGCTGATCTCGCGCCATTTTCCGGATCCAATCTTGATCAGCGTATACCCCAGCAGTCCGAGGCTCAGGCCGGTGGCCACGCTGAAGGTCAGCGGTGTAGCTAGCACGGTGAGGAAAGCGGGGAACGCCTCGCTGAACTCCTGCCAGCGGACGTGAGACACCGACTGGCACATCAAGGCGCCCACCAGGACCAGGGCCGGCGCGGTGGCGTACGCCGGGATCGCGCTGACCAGCGGCGAGCAGAACAAGGCGCCCAGGAACAGCGCCGCGATCAGCAGATTGCCCAGACCGGTCCGCGCTCCAGCAGCCACGCCGGACGCGCTCTCGATGTAGCTCGTCACCGTGGAAGTTCCGGTGAGAGCGCCGAAGATGGTGCCGGTGGCGTCGGCGAGCAGAGCCCTGCTGGCGCGCGGCAGTTGCCCGCCCTGCATGAATCCGCCCTGCTGGCAAACGCCCACCAGAGTGCCCACATTGTCAAACAAATCCACAAAGAAAAAGGCGAACACGATTTCCGCCAGGCCCAGATGCGCCGCGCCCGCGATGTCCAGCTTGAGCAGCGTTCCCGAGGGGTGCGGCAGCGACAGCAGATGTGAGGGCCAATGACTCAGCCCGCGCGCCATGCCGGCCAGGGAAGTGGCCAGGATGCCGATCAGGATAGCGCCCTTTACGCGCCGCGCCATCAGTACTGCGGTGAGGATGAGACCGAGCAGCGTCATCTGCACTTGCGGATCGGAGAAACTGCCCAGGCCCACGAGCGTCCCCGTGTGAGCCACCACGAGCTTGGCATTCTGCAGGCCGACGAAAGCGATGAACAAACCGATGCCGGCCGCGGTGCCGTACTTCAGGCAATCGGGAATGCCGTTCACGATCTGCTCGCGGACGCGCGTCAGTGTGAGAATCAGGAACAATAGGCCGGAGAGAAATACGACGCCGAGAGCGGTCTGCCAGGGCACGCCGCGGCCGAGCACGATCGAGTAGGTGAAGTAGGCGTTGAGCGACATGCCGGGCGCGAGCGCGATCGGATAGTTGGCAGCGAGCCCCATGATCAACGTCGCGACCGCCGCCGAAACGCAGGTGGCGAACAGGACGCCGTCGAGAGGCATGCCGGTCTCGGAAAGAATGCGGGGATTGACCACCACGATGTAGGCCATGGTCACAAACGTGGTGAGCCCGGCCAGAAGTTCCCGGCGCACGGTCGTGTTCTGTTCACGCAGTCTGAAGAGCCGTTCCAGCACAGAACTCCTTCCTGAGACGGACGCCCAGAATATGGGCGGGGAGCGCTCGCGGTCAACGCTAACCTGATGGGCTCTTTCCAGACCACCCGGCGTCGAACTGGTTCCACGCCTCACGGTCGCGTCAGGTCAAGCGACAGCGACTACAGCGACTCTGGCTGATTGACAACCCCATCGCGTCTGCTAAGCTGGTAACACAGGGTCTTACAAGGTAACACCGGATTTGCGATGAGAACTCGTCAAACTATTACGATTTCGCTGCCGCCAGAGATGGCAGACCTGGTCGAGAAAACCATGCGCGCAGAGCATCGGACCCGCTCCGAGCTTATCCGTGAAGCGCTGCGCACTTATATTTCCATTCGGCAATTCCCGGAGGAAACTCCCACCCCGGCCGAAGTGCGCGCCATTCGTCGCGGCAGAGCTGCGTACGAACGCGGTGATTACGTGACCCTCGATGAACTCCGAAGAGAAGAAACGATGGCTCGTAGCTCTCGCAGGACCCGCGCAAAAGTCTCTTAAGCGCATTCCGTCCAATGACCGCGCGCGGATCCGCCTCGCGATCGATGCGATGGAAGAAAATCCCGTCGGTGGCGACGTACGTAAGCTCAAAGGGGGCCAGGAGGGATTTCGCCGCCGCGTCGGCGATTGGCGTGTTTTCTTCGACATCCACCCAGTAGAGCAGCGCGTTCTCATCACCGCTATTGAGCGCCGAACCTCTACAACGTACTCACGCTGATGATCGGAAACAGCGGGCAGGAAAGACGGACGCGTCGCTCGAGAAAGTGGCAGTTTCACCCTTGGGACTTCCGGGAAGAATGAAAGGCGGTCTTCAGTTTCCATCAAGCCCCGACCAGATCACGACGGTTCACGGCACTCAGGGGTGATGGGGACAATCATTAGCCCATCGTCCACTCAGGCCGTTCCTTGACAGGCAGGCGGGTTTGTAGTCATTCTCAACGGCCGGACGATTTCTGTGCGGCTGGCCGCCGGCTTGCGGCGCTCCGGTATGTCTCGCGTATTTCTCATCGACACTGACACCGCCTCCGACGATGCCGTCGCCCTGCTGATGGCGCTTGGTTCCGAAGACGTGCACGTCGCGGGCATCACCACCGTGGCTGGGAACGTCAGCCTGGAGCAGGGTACGCGGAACGCATTGTATACCGTTGAATTCTGCGGTGCCGATGTCCCTGTCTACCCGGGCGCAGCCAAACCGCTCACGCGTGCTCATCAGGACGCGACGTGGTTTCATGGCGAGGATGGTTTGGGCGATCACGGATTCCGGCCCCAGCATCGGATCGCGAAGTCGAAGCACGCCGTGGACGCCATCATCGAGACGATTCACGCGAATCCCGGCCTGACGCTGGTTACGCTCGGGCCGCTGACCAACATCGCGCTGGTCCTGCAGCGCGAGCCCGGCATCGTCGACAAGATCGGCCGCACAGTGGTCATGGGCGGGAATCCGTGCTGCGAGGGCAACGTCACGCCGGCGGCGGAATTCAATATCTGGGTCGATCCGGAAGCGGCGCACATCGTGCTTCACAGCGGGCTCCGTATTGAGTTGATCGGCTGGCAACTCTGCCGCGGCGAAGCGGTGGTCGGCCCGGCGGAAATCGAACGCGTGCTCGGCTGGAACACTCCGCTGGCGCGTTTTACCATCGAAAGCAACAGCCGCGCGCGCCAGGCTCTGAAAATCCAGACCGGCGAGGACGGCATCTGCCTGCCTGATCCCGTGGCCATGGCCGTCGCGCTCGATCCCTCCATCGGGACGACGTGGTCCGATCACTATGTTGACGTGGAAACGCGCAGCGAACTGACGCGCGGGATGACGGTGGTCGATCGCCTGAACGTTGCGAGCGACGAGCGGAATCGCGAGACGTGGTCGTCGCTCCTCGATCGTCCGCCCAATGCCCGGGTCTGTTGGGAGATTGACGTGCCGCGCTGGAAGGAATTGCTGTTCTCGTTCCTGCGTTAGCAGTGGCACAGGCACTCCTGCCTGTGCTGTGCGCAAACAACTGCTATTCGTTGGGCACAGGCAAGAGTGCCTGTGCCACCTCACGGCCGGCAAGGTAAGGAATGAGGTAGCGCCCGGTGTAAGACTCAGCGTGCCGGACGATTTCCTCCGGCGGCCCGGCGGCCACGATCCTGCCGCCGCGATCCCCGCCTTCAGGTCCAAGATCGATGATCCAATCGGCCGTCTTCAGCACGTCGAGATTGTGCTCGATGACCAGCACGGTGCCGCCCGCTTCGATCAGCTTGCGGAATGCGGCCAGCAGCTTGTGGATGTCGTCAAAGTGCAGGCCCGTGGTGGGCTCGTCGAAGATGAACAGCGGGCGTCCCCAGTGCTGCGGAGTACTGTCGCCCGCGCCGTTGGCGCCGTTCGCGAGCGCCGAGGATTCGCCGGCGATGTGCGCCGCCAGTCGCACACGCTGGGCCTCGCCGCCGGAAAGCGTGGTGCCCGACTGGCCGAGGCGCAGATATCCGAGGCCCACTTCTTCAAGCACCCGGAGCTTGTTCGTGATCTTCGAGTGCCCGCTGAAGAACGCCAGAGCCTCGCGGACGGTCATGCCCAGCACGTCGTGAATGTTCTTGCCTTTGTACTGAATCTCCAGAATGCCGGGTTTGAAGCGCTTGCCGCCGCACTCTTCGCAGACCAGTTCCACGTCGGCAAGAAACTGCATCTCGACTGTCACCGTCCCGGCGCCCTGGCAGGTCTCGCAGCGTCCGCCGGGAAGATTGAACGAAAAATGGCTGGCAGTGTAGCCGTGCTCCTTGGCCTCCTGCGTAGAGGCGAAAATCTCCCGGACGGAGTCGTAAGCCTTGATATAGGTGATCGGATTCGACCGCGGGGTGCGTCCCAATGGCGATTGGTCCACCAGGATCACCTCGCCGATCGCGTTGTCGCCCTCGAGGGCGTCAAAGTCGGCCCGCGCGGCGGGAGCGCCTCGGCGGGCGGCGAGCGCCTGGTAGAGAACATCGTGCACGAGCGTCGATTTCCCTGAGCCGGAGACGCCACTGATCGCGACCATCAGGCCCAGCGGTATCTCGACATTGATCGACTTCAGGTTGTGTTCGCGCGCTCCGCTCAAACGCAGCCAGCGCGATCCCGGCCGCCGTCGTCGCGCGGGGACCTGGACTTGCGACTCGCCTGAAAGATACCGGCCTGTGAGCGAGTCGTGGTTCCCGACGATCTCACTCAGGGTTCCGGCTGCCACTACACGCCCGCCGCGCTCGCCCGCTCCGGGTCCGAGGTCGAGGATGCGGTCCGACTCGCGCATCATTTCAGGATCATGCTCCACCACCAGGATCGTGTTGCCGAGATCGCGCAGGCTCTTCAGAATGCCGATCAGCCGGCTGGTGTCGCGGGCGTGCAGACCGATCGAGGGCTCATCCAGCACGTAAAGCGTCCCGACCAGACTCGATCCGAGCGCGGTGGCGAGTTGAATGCGCTGCGCCTCGCCGCCCGAGAGCGATGACGCCAGGCGATCGAGTGTGAGGTATTCGAGACCGACTTCGACCAGGAAGCGCAAGCGCGATCGCACCTCGGCGAGCACCTTGTCCGCCACCTGCATCTCGTGCGGCTGAAGCGCCAGCGACGAGAAGAATCGCTCAGCGTCCTCGATGGAGAGCGCGCAGGCGTCGGTGATCGTCTTGCCCGCCACGCGCACATTCAGCGCCTCGCGCCGCAGTCTGCCGCCGTGACAATCGGGGCAGGTGGCGTACCCGCGATAGCGGCTGAGAAACACCCGCACGTGCAGTTTGTATTTCTTGCGCTCGAGCAGCTCGAAGAATCCGCGGACGCCGCCAAACGCGTCGTCGCCTTCCAGCACCCAGCGGTGCTGCTCGGGCGTGAGTTGATAATAGGGCACGTCGAGCGGAACGCCGCGAGCTCGCGCCTCCGTTTTCATGGCGTTGAACCAAGCGCGATAGCGAGGCTTGGTCCAGGGATCGACGGCGCCTTCCGCCAGCGACTTGCCCTTGCTGGGAATCACGCGATCGAGATCGAAGTCGATGGTGTTGCCAAATCCCTGGCATCGCGGGCAGGCTCCGAACGGATTATTGAATGAGAACAGGCGGGGCTCAGGCTCCGGGTAGGCAATCCCATCGCGTTTGCATTCGAATCGCTCGTTGAAGGTGAGGCGCTCGGGG
>JASHQD010000369.1 GCA_030037755.1 Terriglobia bacterium | reverse complement strand
CTTGGCGGCCGCCACATCCTGGCGTTTTCACTGACGCAGGTGGTGCAGGGCATCGTGGCGACGCTCGGGTTCATGTTCGTGCTCTTTCTGCTCAGGGTGCTGCTGCGCAACCGATGGCTGGCTGGCGCCGTCTTCGTAGCCATCTACACGGCTCAAAACACGCTGCGAGGCGATCACCGGCTGATCATGGTCTGGATCTGGATCGTCGTCTACGCGATTGCGGCCTTCGCCGCCACCCGCTTCGGATTGATTACGCTTGCGGTCGCCATATTCGTGGCCAACGAGCTGTTCAACCTGCCGCTGACCCCGGACTTCTCGGCATGGTATGGGTTCGCGGGCTGGATCGTAATCTTGAGTTACGTCGCCATCGCGTTGTGGGGATTCCGCACCGCGCTCGCAGGTCAGCGGCTGCTCAAGGCTGACGCATTCGAGTGAGCTTTACTCCGACCGCAGCGCTTCCATGGGCTCGATTGCCGCAGCGCGATGTGCGGGCAGGAATGAGGCGGCGAGGGCGAGCAGCAGAACGGTGGCGGCGCCCACGGCGAAGACAGCGGGATCGAACGGGCTGACTTCGAACAGCAGCGACTGCATCAGGCGCGTGACCGAGGCTGCGCCGGCAAGTCCCAAAACACATCCGATAAGAGCGAGTCGCGTGCCGGAACCGAGCACGAGCCGCAGCACTCCACCGGGCTGTGCTCCAAGTGCCATCCGCACGGCGATCTCCTGCGTGCGCTGTGCCACCGAAAACGCGATCACGCCGTAGATGCCGAGCGCGGCCAAGAGCACTGCGCCTAAGGCGAACGCGGTAAGCACGAGGGTATTGAAGCGCCGGGGCGCTTCGGACTGGCGGATGGCATGCTCCATGGTCTGCAGGTTGCTCACTGCAAGTTGAGGATCGAGCGACCAGACCGCGCGCCGCACGGAGTTCTCCAGCGTTTGCGGATCGGCGAGCGTTCGCACTGCGATCCGCATGCTGCCACCGTGAATGCCGCCATATTCGGCGGTGCCAAAAGATGCTCGCAGCTGCTGGAGAGGCTGGTACGCCTGCGGCCACGCCTGGCTGTCGAGCGAACCCTGCTTCGTGTTCGCCACCTCGCCCACGACGATCATCCAGGGCAGCGATTCACGCTCGTCCACGCCCCAGTGAATCCGCTTGCCGATGGGATTCTGGCCCGGCCAATAGCGCTCCGCAAGCTCCTTGCTGACCACGACCACAAGCGGCGCGCCGGCTTTGTCGCCCTCGTTGAGATAGCGTCCGCGCAGCAGCGGGATGTCCATCGTTTGCAGAAAGTCGCCGACGACGTAAGCGTGCGACTCGATGGCGTAGGACCTTCCTGCCGGCGGATGGTAGCCTTCGGCGACAAAAAAGCGCGTCGAAGTCGGCTCCGCCATGGGCAGATTGGTGGCGAGCGCCGCCGATTTCACGCCCGGCAAAGCGTTGAGACGCCGCAGCAGTTCCTCCTGAAAGCTGTTCACCTGCGCCTGCGTTTGGTAACGCTCCGCCGGCAGATCGAACGAGGCGGCCAGCACGTGTGCGGGCTCGAATCCGGGATCGACGGCGTTCATGCGCGCGAAGCTGCGCAGCAGCAGGCTCGCGCCGGTCACGAGCATCAGCGCGGTTGCGATCTCGCCGACCACGAGTACGGAACGCAGGCGCGCATGCCCGGCCACGCTGCGCGCACCCTCTTTCAGCGATTCGTTTGGACTCGAGCGCAGCGCCGACAAGCCGGGCGCAATGCCGCACAGCAGGCCTGTGGAAATCGTGACGATGAGCGCGAACAGGCAGACTTCCCAACTCAATCGTATCTCGTCCACGCGCGGCAGGCTCTCAGGCAGCAAACTGATCCACCACCGCAAGCTGGCCCAAGCCAGGATCACACCCAGAGCGCCGCCGATCAGACTGACCAGCAGGCTTTCCATCATCGAATACCGCAGCAAAGCGCCGCCGGATGCGCCGAGCGCCTGCCGCACCGCGATCTCGCGCCGACGGCGCACGCCGCGCACCAGCAGCAGCCCGGCGAGATTCGCGCAAGCGATCAGCAGCACCACAACGACCGCACCGAACAGCACGCGCAGCAGCGGACGCGACTGCGCCACCGCGTCATCCTGAAGCGGAATGAGCGACGCGCTCACCGTGATGCCCATGCTGGCCGGATACTCTGCCTGAATCCCCTTGGTCACCCGGTTCGCATCCTGTTCAGCCTGGGCTGGCGTCAAGCCCGGCTTGATCCTCGCCACGGCACCATACTGGAAATTGTCGCCATTGTCGGCGCGCTCCTGCGGCGTGAAGCTCATCGGGATCCAGAGCTGCGTCTGGCGCAAGCGGCCAGGCACAATGGGAAATTCGAAGTCGGCGGGCATCACGCCGATCACCACGTGCGGCTTGCGGTTGATGTCGAGTGTCCGTCCGAGCACCTTGGGATCGCTGTGGAAATATCCTTTCCACAGGGAATAGCTGAGTAGCGCGACCTGCTGGCTGTGGTCATCCTCTTCCGGAGTGAACACGCGGCCAAGCGCGGGACTAATACCGAGGGCAGGCCACACCGCAGCCGTCATCCGTGCCGACGCGAGCCGCACCGGCTCGCCTGATCCGGAGAGTTCCACGTCATCGCGCTCGAATCCGCCCACTTCCTCGAAGGCTTTGGACTGCTGCGCGAACGTGAGCACGTCAGGCGCGGGAAGATTCAGGTGGTCCGACAGCCTGTTGAGGTTCTCCTTGATCAGCACCAGCCGGCCGGGATCGCGGAACGGCAGCGGGCGAAGCAGCACGGCGTCGAGAACCGAGAAGACCGACGTCGCGGCGCCGATGCCAAGCGCCAGCATGAGGACAGCGGTCAGAGCGAATCCTGGTGATTTGGCGAGGCGACGCGCGGCGTAGCGCAGTTCCCGGATGCTGTCAGACATGAGAGCGCTTCCTCCACAGCCTTTTACGGTCGATGTCGAGTGCAGGTTCCACAAAGCTTTGACGAGGTGATTTGCGGTCTGGTGAGGCCGATCTTTGGGTGTGAGGAAGCCGCGCTGTAGCGGCGGTGTCCTCACCGCCGCCCGGCATTGGATCTGTCCGCACGCCGGGTTCGTACGAGTAAACTGGGCGGCGGTGAGGACACCGCCGCCCGGCATTGAATTTGTCCGCGCGCTGGGCTCGTACAGGTAAACTGGGCGGCGGCGAGGACACCGCCGCTACAGCTGTCCTGACTTCCCTTCTCCCTCCAGGTGCACCACGGTTGACGCGGTCGTGGTCCGATCGCTGATTGTTATCGTTCCGCTGTGCTTTCTAGCGGCCGCAGGCGCGAACGTGACCGTGATATAGCACGTGCCGCCGGCGGGAAGCGGTGAGGAGTGGAGGCAATCTTCGTTAACCTCGAAGTCGCCCGAGGACCTGATCGAAGTGATGCTCAGAGGCTCGCTGCTGCGATTTGTGACCGTGACCGTCCGGCCGGCACTGGACGCTCCGACCGGCTCCGGGTCGAAGTGGACGCTCGCCGGCGAGACCATCGTCACGGGCGCGGCGACTCGTATTACTGCCGACGCCGCTGGTCCGCTGTGGTAGCGAGCGACGACTTCGGTCGAACCCTGACCTTCGGCCGTGACCTGACCCTGCCCGTTCACGGTCGCCACGCGGGCGTCGGCCGTGCGGTATTCCACTTCAGGCGAACGAGTGACGTCCGCGCGAGCGTTCCCGCCGAACACGCCCTGAACCCGCAACGGAAGCGTCTCGCCAATGGACCGGAAATTGAGACCTGCTGGCTCGATGTCCAGGCTTTGCGGAGGAAGGTTGCGTTCCACGTCCAATGTCACGGCTGCAGACGAGACAAGTTGTCCTGAGGACTCGCGAGCGAGCGCCGTCAGATGGTAAAGGCCGGACGGTGTTGAAGACGGAATCTCCACCGGAACCGTCGCGGGCAGCGCGCCGCGAACGAGAGTCGTGCCGATCGGGCGGCCGGCGGCGACGGCGACAGCCGAAATCGCCTGACCAGCCGGGGCCTCGACACGCACGTTCACGAGACTCCCCGGCGCGACGCGCGTGTGATCGGCGGGCGCGACGATGCGCAGCACCGCGTCCGCCGCAGCGGGCTGATCCACCGCGCATGCCGGCGGCACGGCCGCCGCCAATCCAGCCAAGGCCAGCCAGCCCACGCACCTCACGACGCTAAAAATGATCATACGTGCTGCTCGTTACAGGCGTGTTCAGCAGAGTCACGACAGTAGCCGGAATCCCGCTCGCCTGCTGCAACTCGGCCGGCGGCCCAAAGCCGAGGACAAAGATGGCGGTCGAATGCACGACGCCGTTGATCTGGACGCCGTTCGACAGGCTGTTCACTTCGCTGATTTCCGGCACGATGGCATCGCTCGACTGTCCGAAAACCTGCGGCCAGCCCGTGGACGTGAGCATGTCCGCCAGTGGATCGCCGTAGCACAGCAAACGCAGAAGTATGGCGTCGATCGACGTGTTCAAGCCGTTCAACTGGCTCTGCGAGACCAACCCGTAGACCATGGCGAAGGGCAGCGGATGCGGGCTGGGCTCGGACAACGTGGTAAGCGCGCCGCTGAGCGATCCGCCGAAGCCGTCGCCTTGCATGTCATTCATCGCGCCCGTCGTGCTATCACCGCCCACGACCGCGCTATCAAAAGTGATGTCGCCGTCCAGGGCGAGAGTGTCGCGCACGCAGGAATTGTCGTCGTTCAGCATGTCGATGGCGAGTGGCGTGCCGAGGTGCGGCGTGCCGATGGTGATCACCTTGTGGACGCTGCCCTGCGCGAACGTATCGTCGGAGAGAAAGTTCGACTCTTGCACCAGCCAGCGCGAGACATCGCCGCCCATGCTGTGGGCGATGACGTCCATTTGAACGCCGGCAACCGGGATCGCAGCGGGATTGGTTCCGGTATCGAATTCCGTGATCGCACTCGCCATCTGATCCAGCACGGTGGGAGCATTGTACGAAAATCCGAGCGAGGCAGCGGTGGCAAGCGACTGGATGGTTCCCTGATCGCCGGCAGGATAGGACGGCGTGTACGAAGTCAGCTCCGAACTAATGCTGGCGGAATAGTCCGCGCGAAACTCCTCGAATCGCGCGTCGGTGATGAACGGCGTAAAGCTGTCCCAGTCGGAAGGGGCGCCCCAGAGACCATGCACCAGCATGACCGGCGCGCGCAAGATGGTGACCGTCGTGGTGGAGGAGTTGGTGCTCTGCTGCACCTCGATCGAGACGGTGCGCGTGGTCGAGCCCGAGTCCCTGCCGCCGGGACGCGGGAAGTCGATGGGGGCGCGATAAAGCACGAACGCCATCGGTCCGGTGCTCGTACTCACCGAGAGCACAGCTAGCTTGCTCTGGGTAAAAGTGGTGCTGCCGACCGGCGACAGCGCCCCGTCGTTATTGGGCGAATTGCTTTGGTGGCCCTGATCGTTAAATAAGGTGACACCGTACTGTACGCCTACTGCTGTTGCCGGCCAGCGCAGCACCAGTTCCGTCACGCCGTCCGCATCCACGCCTTGCACGGTCCTGCCCG
>JASHQD010000368.1 GCA_030037755.1 Terriglobia bacterium | reverse complement strand
AGTCAACAGTCTACTCGCTACTCCCCACCCCCTACTTTCTGCCCAGACAATCGGCAATCGTCAATCGAAAATCGGCAATGTCACCAGCTTCCGCTCGCGCCGCCGCCACCGAAACTGCCGCCGCCGAAGCCGCCAAATCCACCACCACCACCGCCGCCACCGCCAAAGCCTCCAAATCCTCCGCCGAAACCGCCGCGCCCCAGACCGCCGATAATCCAGGGCCCCGGGCCGCCCCAAAATCCGCCACCCCGCGGACCGCCGCCTCCGCGAGCCAAACGGTTCAGCAGTACGATGCCGCCGAACAGCACGATAAGGATTACGAGCACGACCACCGGCGGCAGGGAGCCGGAGTGATCAGGAGCAGGTTGCGCCGGCGGCGCTCCGCTCAGAGTCACACCGCGATCCTGCGCGATTACCGAAGCAACAGACCACGTCAGTTGCAGCACGGCGCTGCTGTAATCGCCTCGCCGCAGTGCTGGAACGATGGCTCGCCCGAAGTCGCCGACCTTGGCATCATTCAGGATGCCCTCCAGGCCGTAGCCCACCTCAACACGATACCTGTGATCGTCGACCGCGAGCAGAATCAAAACGCCGCGACTGGTCTTGTGGCCCACGCCCCATTGATCGCCCAGCCGGTTGGTGAAATCTTCCACGCTGTCACCGTCGAGATTATGGACGGTCACCACCGCGATCTGGGACTGCGCCTTTTGGTCCACATCGGTGCACAATGCCGTGAGACGGTTGCGAGCATCCGGCGAAATCACTCCGGCGAAATCGTTGACATAGCCCTGCGGCTTGAGGTTTTTGAGATTCTCAGCGCGAACCGGGATGACTGCCAGAATCACCAGAAAGGAGCTCAAAGCGTAGAACATGCCGGACGGGACGCGGCATCGGACCGACTCCGCCCTCGACAGTTCGGGGGCGTCCAGACCATTGAATTGGGGGAAATTAGCCACTCAAGTGTGAGTTTAGCAGATCGGTGCAGACTCTGGGCGCGCTACCCCATTTGCGAACACCCTTAAATGACATCTGTTCGCCTCGCGAATGGTGTAGAATTAGAGGATTGAAGCTCCCAGGGGACTGTGCTTCTGACGGGCATTCCGCTTCTGAGCCCAAGTGACATTTGGAACGAAGGAGCCGCGCGAATGTTTTTGCGCTAACTCGCAACTCTCTCAAATCAATTCGTGTGCAGGCAAATCCTGCGTGAGGTTAATACGTGGCTAAACCAAGTCAGACTTTCAAAAAGCGCCAGCGGGAGCAGAAGCTGCGCGAAAAAGCTCAAATGAAAAGAGAACGCCGCCAACAACGGCAGAACGAGAAGAAAGGAGGGCTCGGCGTCAATGGCAACGAGAGCTTCGAGCCGGTTCAGCCGGACGACTCCCTTGAACCGGTAGAAGCAGATTGGAGCCCTCCGCACGTCAAATGACTGGCCGGCTCCGTTGAACACTCGACAGAGCGCCAGTGCCAAGGAGGAACTTATGGCAACAGCTTGTTCGCACCTCGACCAGGTCCGCGACGTTGCTCCGCGGACTAACGGTTGCGAAGAATGTCTGAAGACGGGCGATGACTGGGTGCAGGTGCGCATGTGTCTGACCTGCGGACACGTCGGCTGCTGTGACTCGTCCAAAGGACAGCACGCAACCCATCATTTCAACAGCACGGGACACGCTGTGATGCGGTCCGCTGAGCCGGGGCAGGACTGGCGGTGGTGCTATGTGGATCAGGCGTACGTGTAGCGCCCCCTCGCGCCCGATCGTGTGTGCGGTCCGCTCCGATCAGAAGGTGTACCCGACTCCGGTCGTGAAGGTCACGTCGTTCTTCTTGTTTCCTGCCGGCGGGTTGCTGAGATAGAGATCGATGATGCCCGAATTGAGCGAAAACTTGCCGGCCAGTTTTGCCGAGATAGTCGTCGCGGTGTCGAATCGGTACTGACCCGTGTTGGAAAGGTTCGGGTAGAAGTTCACGTCGTGGTCCAGCCGGACACGCTTCGAAATCTGGTAGCCCAGTTTCTCGCCGATCAGCGCTTCCGCGCTCTGATCCCAATTCGCCCCTTGCACGCCGGTGCTCGAGACGAAGGGGATATTGAATTTCTCGTGGACGTAGGTGATTCCCCCAAGAATGCTGAAAGTGGTGCGCGAGTTCTTGATCACGTCGCGCCCGTAGCCGCCGCCGTACGTCTGCCGGAGATACAAGCCCTGGGTCGAGATGTGGTCGAATTGAGCAAGGCCGAAGACGAAGTTGTCGTTGGTAAAGAGATATTGCGGCCGAACGTCGGTGCTCAGGGTGTGGGAGGTGACGAAGGCGCTGCCCTGCTCGGCGTGGGAGAGCAGAGTCATCAGATCGAAGTTGGTGCGCCAGTGAGGCTCGAAGATCGGCTCCTCCGGGCGCTCGCGAACCGCATTAATCGTGGTTGTGAAGTTGTTGGTGTCCTGGTTGCCGCGCTGCAGGCTGTATCCGAGACTCGCCGTCCCTTTCCATTCCTTTAATGGATTCAGGGTACTCACCTGCGTCTTCTGGTAGGCGTCGGTGGGCATGATCAGCGACACGTCGGATGCCGCGATGGTCTGGGCTCTGCCGTTTGCGGTCACCTGCCAGCCGCCCGAGGGCTGAAGCGTGAGCTGGCCCTCCACCGTCTGATTATTCTTCTGCACGACCGTCACTGGCTTCTCCGCAGAGAAGGAGACGACCTGCGAGAGAGGAATGGATATATCTCCCAGGGAGTCGGAATGCAAGTCGAGCTTGCCGTCCTTGACGTCCACAAACGTCGCCGTGACGCGGTCGCCGTTCTTGAGTGTCGCCACGTCTGCGCGTGCCAGACCGACGGTCAACATGAGAGCGAAGAAAGTACACAGAAAAAGCTTCATCATCCGCCTCCGCATAAAATGCCCCCGTTGTACTTTCCCTAAAGCGTAGCATGGCGCCGCTCACTGTGGCACACGGATTGTCTGGCCGAAGGGCGCGAGCATACGGCTTGACAATCCGCGCTTGCTCCGGCTACTACTTAGAAATACCAGCCGATTACTGGGAGGTCGTCTAACGGTAGGACTGCAGACTCTGGATCTGCGTATCGGGGTTCGAATCCCTGCCTCCCAGCCAACCTGAAGTCAGACACTTTACAACAGGACTTGCTGAAACCATGGACACCAAATACCGCTATGAAGAGCATACGTGGCCGGAGATCAAGGAAGCAGTGACGGAAAACCGTGTTGCCGTGC
>JASHQD010000367.1 GCA_030037755.1 Terriglobia bacterium | reverse complement strand
CGCAGTTTCGCCGCTCTGGCTGATGGCGAGCACCACCGTGTTCTGCCGGATGTTCAGCTTGCGGTAGCGGAATTCCGACGCCAGCTCCGTCTCGACGGTCAAATCTGTGAGCGCCTCAAAAACGTAACGGGCAAAGAGTCCCGCGTAATAGCTCGTGCCGCAGCTCACGATGATGAGGTGGCGCGCCTGCAGCAGCCGCTCGAATACGGACTCGAGCCCGCCGAGCTTGGCCACGCCTTCGGAATGATTCACTCGGCCGCGCAGCGCGTTCTCCACCGCCTCGGGCTGCTCGAAAATCTCCTTGAGCATGTAGTGGGGGAAATCGCCGCGTTCGGCCGCCTCGCGGCCGCCTTCGAGCACGGTGGGCTCGCGATCCACCGCGCGATTGTCGAGCGTCTTGATGCGGAATTGTCCGGCCTCAAGTGACGCGATCTCATTGTCTTCCAGGTACACGACCTGGTCGGTGTGGTGCGCGAGCGCGGCCACGTCGGAGGCGGCCAGCGATTCGTCCTTGCCGATGCCCAGCACGATCGGGCTGCCGCGCCGCGCGACCACAATCTGGCCGGGATGATCCGCATGCACCACCGCGATGCCGAACGTTCCCTGCACCTGCAGCAACGCCTTCTGCAACGCCGCTTCGAGGTCGCCGGCGTAGGCGGATTCCACAAGGTGGACGAGCACTTCGGTATCCGTCTCGCTCTGGAAGACGTGCCCTGCGGCCAGCAATTTTTTCTTCAGAGGCAGGTAGTTCTCGATAATGCCGTTGTGGACCAGCAGAATTCGGCCGCTGCAGTCGGCATGAGGGTGGGCGTTTATTTCGGTGGGCTTTCCGTGCGTAGCCCAGCGCGTGTGCGCGATCCCGGCCGTCCCGGAGGGCTTGTCCTGCCGGACTCGCTGCTCGAGATTGGCGACCTTGCCGACGGCCCGCGCGAGATACGGCGCGCCGCAGTTCAGAATCGCGGCGCCGGCCGAGTCGTAGCCGCGATACTCCAGGCGGCGCAAGCCCTCGATCAGCACCTCGCCGGCGTTCTGGCTGCCGGTGTACGCCACAATGCCACACATAAGGCCGGACCTCTCGTCCGAAGAAGCGTGAGTCGTTTTGAGCCTGGCGAAAGGGCGCGGCTTTAGCCGCCGTTCGCCAGGTTCCCAACGACTCCAAAGCCTTGGGAGGGCGCCGTCGTGGCCAGGCTGCAAGCCCCGCCCTGGACGGCGCTCGACGACTCAATCCTTCAACGACGCACTAGAGGTACCCGAGCTCGGCTCCCAGCTTCTTGAGCAGCGGCTCGTCAATAAAAAGCTCCGCCTGCGTCGGATCGTAACCGCGTTCCAACGTGTGGCGGAGATGCAGAGCAGCGATTTGGGCCAACTGCTGATCTTTCAACAGCACGCCCTGCTGCCGCAAATCCGTCAGGGCGGCGCAGTGAATCGAGACCGTCACTCGCTGCCCGTTCACGCGGAACCAGCAGTCGATAGTGTCGCTGTGCCGCGTGGCGATGGCAGGAAACAAGTGCACGAACCGGCAGTGGGCCGGCGCCGGCAACGCCTTCGAGCTAACCTCAAAAGGAGTCACGATATAGCTCATCCGATGCTCCAAGTTCTGCCGACAGGCCGACCGGCCCCCCCGGCGTCTGGGATTTGATGCAGCCTTCCCATTATAGCGAACTCATCGCACTCGCCTATCGGGTCGCACAAGGTATTGCCGCTGCTCCATGCCCGTTCCTCTAGCCTTGGCCATATCGCCGCAGAGCGAATCCGCATTGGGTCGATACCCGGTGTTTGTATCTTACAGAATCCAAATGAGTTTCCAGCTTTGTTGCGGAAGCGGCCGTTCGCAAGGCCCAGCACCCCGCCGCGCAAGGCGATCTCGTGGATCCTGCGGCGCGAGACCGGGTTCTGTGCTGGAAGTGCCTGCCCGACTCGGGGATCGAACGGCGCCGTAAGCGTCGCCGGTTGCTGGTCGTCGGTTATCGCCTGTTGGTCGCAGACCGGCGAAAGGATCAGACGACGGGCATGCAGAGCGCGCGCCGTAAGACATGCAGAACAAGGCGAGGGCATCGCGATAACCTCCTGGACAGAGATGCTCGCCGCACCCAGGCAAATCGTAAACACCGCTCGTTAGGTTGTCAATTCTTATCGGAGCAGATAGATCACACTCAGTAGAGGGTGGTCTCGTTGCTTTCTGCCGGAGGGCAGGCCGGACGGGTTCAAAAAAAATTGTCGAAATCCGAAAAAAACACTTGCATCCCAATTGGGCCTTGGTGTATTCAAGATATCAAACCAACACTTATGACTACCTGGGGAAGTGGATAGCGCCTAGGGCAACCAAGTTATCCACTTCCTCCTTCCTGAGAGTTATCCAGTCCGGCATCACCCGCGTTTGGCGAGGCGAGTGGCGGCTCACGTGCTGGGGCGCTCGGCTCACCCGCCCTTTCACATAGGAATGCGAGAAAAGGCGGCAAAAGGGGACAAAACTCGGTGGAGACCCACTTGGGAAATCACGAGAAGTCGCGACGGATCTCAGAAACGCGCAGTTTCACCGGCTGGCCTTGCCCGAATTTCCTGGTGAACCAATCTTCCATGTCGACCCGCAAAGCGTCGACGTCCACCTGAAAACTCGCCTCGATCTGGCCGTCGCCCGCAGGCAGCACATCGTCAAAGGCGGAGCGTCCGGTGAAGCTTCGCATGGCAAAGCTGTCAAGCCACGCGACCGGGCAGGGTTGCGGCCCTGCGGGGTCGAGAACGTCCACCTGGAATCGGCGCGCGAACATGGATCAGTTCCATTGAGATGCGTTCAGGCGTGACGGCGCAGCAGCGAGAACCAGCTGCGCTTGCGGGCGGCCTCGGCGACGGGTTCCGGCGCGGGCGGCAGGCGACCGTCGTCGATCACCGCTGCGGGATTCCGCTTCATGATGCGATCCGCTTCCGCCTCGCCCTTGGAATCCACCAGCTTTTCATAGCAGACGGAGAGCACTGGCGGCCGGTACTTGACGTCGTGCGCGTCGGAGGCGAAGAAGTGGACCAGGTTCCGGTCCAGCCAAATTTCGCAGAGTTCACGAGCGCGGCTGCCGAATCCGCCCGTAAACGATTTCGCGGTGAGCTGCGTAAGGCATCCGCGCATGACCCACTGGTACAGGATCTCCGGCTTGCGCTGGAACACCGGGTTGCGCTCAGGATGCGTGAGAATCGGAACCAGTCGCGCCACCTGCAGATCGTAAAAGACGTTGTCCATGTTCTGCGGCACGAAGTGATCGTCAAACTCCACCAGGACGTAGCGCGTGCGATTGATGGTGTAGCTGCCGCGATCGCGAATGATCTGCTGAATGTTGTCGTAGGAAAGATGAAAGTCGCAGCCCAGCAGCAGCTTCGGCTGGGGGCCGACGGCTTCCTGCAGCGCGCGCAGTTTCCGCTCGTTCACTTCGGGATTAAAGGAGTACTCGTAATTGCAGTGCGGAGTCGCCACCAGGTGCGTAGTACCATCATCGGCCGCCATGCGGCACATGGCGACAGCATCATCGAACGTCTTGGCTCCGTCGTCGACTTCCGGGAGCGGATGGCAGTGGATATCGATCATGCCGGGCGAAGAGTCAGTCACGTTGCTCGGAAGCAGACCCTTCAATCCAACGTATCGCGTCGGTTGAGGCGCGTCAAGGTCCCAAGACTCGGGCGGCGGTCGCTGGTTGTCGGTTGTGGGTAATTGGTTGCCGGTTGCCGGTTGACAGTTCCCCCGGGAATCGGCGGTTTCTTTCTGGACGTCTGGCTGCATCGGGCCGCTCGAGCGCAGGTCAAGCCGCCGATCGCCTACCAGTTCACGTATCGGACCCTGCAGAATACGGATTTATGGATTTTGGAATTCGGGAATCTCGGTTCGCGACGGGGCGGATAGTCTCTCAACATTCCTGTAATGAGTAAGTTAGCTCCGATGTGGTTCGCAGCACTGTTATGGCACGCGACGTGCCATCGGATGGGCGGGCCCGCGGAACGTTCGCAAGAACTGTGGCGCGAGTCCAGATTTTAGACCCAACACCCGACGCTTTTGGGGGGAGCGAAAACTCCCCCCAATTTTTTTGTCCCCGCCGAACATCTGACTCAACAGCAAGCCACGCACCGGTAAT
>JASHQD010000366.1 GCA_030037755.1 Terriglobia bacterium | reverse complement strand
GAGTGGGCTTCTGTGCCTTTTTGTGCCTGCGAGAACCGCCGTTCTACGCTGAAGAATGCCCGGAATCGCAGATCAATGCGGTCGGAACCCGGGTCGGGCTGTGCCTTTTTGTGCCTGCGTGGAGCTTGCCCGCTCGTTTTAAGTGTTTGAAAAGAATTGGCGTCCCCGGCGGGATTCGAACCCGCGTTACCGCCGTGAAAGGGCGATGTCCTAATGGAAGTCTTGAAAATCTTGGTGGCACGGCATGTTCGATAAGATACTGTATGGGAGAATCCGATGAAGAACGTAATGAACCGAGCCAATGATATCGAAGCGTACTGGCAAGCTGAAACCGACTGGCTCTGTACAGTGGAGTTCTTGCCCACGGATGACCCAGAGGCTCGGCACTTTGCAGCGGAGATTATCGGCTACCTTTTTGGCTATTCACAGCTGACAAACACACGCGCATTGGCGCTCCTCGGCGATGCTGACGCCAATGCGTACGAACTCCTATTCTCGTTCTCGTCTCCCGAAGAGAAGGCCAGGTTTTTGGATTTGATCCGCTCCAACGAGGACTTGGGGAATGACTATCTCGAGAACGACTTTTTGCCGCCCACCGCTGGCGAAATCAAGAAAGCGCGGCCGCTTGCCATGGTCCTACCAAGCGACGTGGTAGGCCAAGTCACGCTCGTTGCAGCAGGGTTGCTGATGGATAGCGGATTTGGTGGTGAAATGCCCGCGCAACCTCCGGTTAGACCACAGAACTGAAGACCCGACCCGGTCCAAACGAGCCCCGCCGTTTTTGTTCCGACCTCGGGCGACGATTGCGACGTTCGCGGTACTGCGTCGAGCAAGCTCGCCCAGCATGCCAGAGACGACGCTGAGCGGTAAGGTAGCGCGAAATTTGACTACAAATCTGTTCCTCCAGCACGATTGAGTTCGTCGCCGCCGAATTGTGGCGATCGATGAGGTCGGATTCCATGGACAGCGACGTACAGGATCGAGCGCTTCCCGTGTCACACCCCAATAACGAACGCCCGCAGGCAGGACAGCCGAGGCCTCACACCACCGTCGTTCACGCCCAGAACGAATGCATCAATCGAACCGGTATGCTGACCGCGCCGGCTAGCTTGGGATGCTCACTCGAAGCTGAGAAGCGACAGGCGGCGACGTGTTCATTTGAACCGCTCATCGACAGCTCTGCTGCTGCCGAATTGCTGAACGTCCACCGAAAGACTCTGGAGCGGATGGCTCTACGCGGGGAGATCCCTGGTCACAAGGTGGGCAAGTTCTGGAGATTCAGGGCATCAGAGCTGGACGAGTGGCTCCGTTCAGGGGTAAACTCAGGCCGCCAGCCGTGCTGCACGACTACCTTCTAGGAGGATAGAAATGCAGCTACGGTATCAGTACGGGACGCTGACGTTACGCAAACGAAAAATGGGACCGGATGTGTGGCAGTGGAGGTATTCCGAGGGCGGCAGCCGGAGGGCGGTGCTGATTGGCACAACCGATCGGCTGCCCACCAAAGCCGCTGCGCTCCGCGCATTAGAGTCTCATCGCTTGAGGCTGAACGCGGACAAGCCCCAAACCCAATTCCGCGCCATCAGTCTGGGCGCACTCATTGACCGCTATATCTCAGAAGAACTTGAGCAACTTCGACACGATACGCAGGTTTCCTACCGGACCTTTCTCAACAAGTGGATCAGGCCTCGGTGGGGAGAGACGACGTTAACTGAAATCAAGCCGATGCCAGTTGAGGCCTGGCTGAAGGCAATACCTCTCTCGCCGCAAAGCCGGGGACATATCCGCAATATGTTCCATGTTCTTTTCCAGTGCGCCATGCGCTGGGAATTGACCGACAGAAATCCAATTACCTTGGTTCGGCAGTCCACGGCACGCAGGGCCATCCCTCGTGTCCTCACGCCCGTAGAGTTTCGGGCACTGCTGAAAGAGTTGGAAGAGCCGTACAAGACAATGGTTCTTACGGCCGGTTGTCTGGGCTTGCGAGCGAGCGAGATTATGGGACTGCAGTGGGCCGATATCGCCTGGGACAACTTGACAGTCTTCATACGCAGGAGCGCCACGGGCAAGCACATTTACGAAACCAAAACGGAGGGCTCCTCTAAACCCGTGCCGATCGACCCCAATCTGGCGGAGGTGCTCCTGGGACATCGGGATCGCTCTCCGTACAAGGGGCCGGCCGACTTCGTTTTCGCTGGAGAGTCCGGCCGACCCCGATGGAGAGGGGTTCTTTTTACCGATCACATCAAGCCGGCTGCAGAGAGGGCGGGTATCGGTAAGATCGGTTGGCACACCTTCAGGCACACCTTTTCGACTCTGGTCCACAGCATGGGGACGGACTTGGCCGTGCAGAAGGAGCTTCTGCGGCACGCTGACATCAAGACAACGATGAACATCTACACGCAAGCTGTCGCTCCGGCCAAGCGGAGAGCAATCCGAAAATTAACCAAGAAGCTGCTGGAGGGATGAAGTGGTACGAACTGGTACTCGCCGGAACCGGCCACTCCCGCTAAGTCGTTGAAAAGATGGTACGCCCGGGGTGATTCGAACACCCGACCCCTTGCTTCGTAGGCAAGTGCTCTATCCAGCTGAGCTACGGGCGCATTTTTGTTGAAACTCGCTGCCTACGCTTGTGTTTCAGCGGCCCTGATGGGATGCTCCGGGTTCCAACCGGGCTGACAACAAGCATCGCCGGACGCGATAACCGGGTCCGGCACTTTCAGCACGTTCCATTCGGTATTGTACGTCTTCCCCGCTACGGTCGTAAAGATCTGCTACATGAAACCTGACGTAGACGACGGATAGTACATATGGCGCCGCGCTCACCCCGAGCGCAGCGCCTGTCATTGCGAGACTCTCTCACTACCGATCTCGTACTCACTCTGCACAAGGCCGCCTTTGTAGGAGCGCGTCGCCACATGGCGAAGACCAACGTCGTGAGGCAGGGGGCCAAAGAGCGGAATGCCGGTGCCGATCAGTACTGGCACGCGCGTGATCACCAGCCGGTCGATGCATCCGGCGGCGAGGAATCGCTGAATGGTGATGCCACCATCGACATAGACATGTTTGAACTCCCGGAAGCTGAGCTGCCCTACGATTTCTGCCGGTTCTCCCGACATCTGCTCGACTACACCGCCTTGGATCGCTGAGAAGTCAAGCGGACGGCTGCTCAGCACAATGACCGGCTTGCATCCGTAGGGCCACGTGCCAAATGTCAGTACAACTTCGAAGGTCTTCCTGCCGATGACGACCACGTCGACGCTGCCGTAGAATTCCTCAAAGCCGTGCGACTCCTGTCCGCCCGCATCCAGGAAATCGAGCGTATGGTCCAGCCGGGCGATATACCCATCGACACTCACTCCGCAGAAGACCGAGAGTTTTATAGCGCGCCTCCTGAGTCGAGATTGACGTTCAGTCTTGTTCGTCCGCCGACGGCCCGTAAAGCACGGGTACGCTCGCGCCCAACAGGCGCAGGTAGACGGTCAACTGTCCACGATGGTGCGCCAGATGGCTAAGAAGCCCGTTTGCCAGCGCGGCGCATCGCGGCTCCTCGGAGATTACCTGGCTCCCATGATGAACCGCCACGGCTGCATCAGGGATTCTTCCGTCGCGCGATCCAGCGCCGCGCGGCCCCTTGCGATCGCGCTCGACAGCCCTTTGTGTTGCCAGCCCCTCGCGGTCAAAGTGCGTCAGCGAGACCTCCTTTACTTGCATCTTCCACACCTCCCTTTCGCCATTCTACCTGAGGGCTCCGAACCATTTCCCAAAGCGGCGCGCACACCGCAGAATGACGTGAATAGAAGGCTTTGCATCGCCCTGCTGGCTAGCGTAGCGATCGGAAACCCGCGCGCAGATCTTCTGATAAGAGCTTCGGCTGTTCCCAGGCCGCATAGTGCCCGCCTCTGTCTACCTGGTTGTAGTAGATGAGCTTGTGATACGCCCGCTCCGTCCAACTTCGCGGGGCTTGATAGTTCTCGCCGGGAAAGACGCTGACAGCAGCCGGGATGTCGACGTCAGCCGCGTTATAAAGATTGAGGTGAAGCTCCCAATAGAAGCGAGCCGCAGAAATCGCCGTGTTCGTCAACCAGTACAGTGTGAAATCATCGAGCACATCGTCTCGTGTCAGGTCACCTGCGGGGTGTCCATTGATCGTGCGTCCGAGTACGGCCGAAGTAATCGACGCCGCGGGCTGGCCATAACCATCACCGTGGTCAAAAAGCCAAGCGGCCAGGCAGACGGGCGAATCCGCCAAACCGTACAGCGTTTGAGGGCGAGTCGCCATCATTTGTGCGTAGGCACGTTTCTTCGCAAATAGATTGGTCAGCTGCTCGTAAGCACGTCCCTCGTCGGCGGACAGGCCGGGTGGCGGGGGATCGGCACACTGGAGCGCCCTCGCGATCTCGGGTGGAATAGTCCCAGGGAAATTGGTGTGAATTCCCAACAATTCTGGAGGTGCGTGCTTGGCCATCATAGTGCAAACGCCCGCGCCCAAATCGCCGCCTTGCGCCACAAATTGTGCGTATCCAAGACGCTTCATCAGCACTAGCCAAGCACTCGCAGTACGCTCGAGACCCCAGCCGGAGGTGGTGGGCCTCGCCGAGAACCCGAACCCCGGTAACGACGGAATCACCACATGGAAAGCGTCCGATGCGCTCCCACCATGTGCCGTAGGATTTGTAAGGGGATCGATAATCTTCAGCTGCTCGATGATCGAGCCGGGCCATCCATGCGTGACAATCATCGGCAACGCATTTTCATGTTTCGAACGAACGTGAATGAAGTGAATATCGAGACCGTCGATCTCGGTGATGAACTGCGGCAGAGCGTTTAGTTTCGCCTCGCACTTGCGCCAGTCGTAGTCCGTCGCCCAATAGCGAGCAAGTTCCTGAATTGTCGCGAGCGGCAGCCCTTGCGATTCATCCGTGACCGTTTCCCGATCGGGCCACCGTGTGGCGTTGGTGCGCCTGGACAATTCGGTAAGTTCCGCTTCTGGGACATTGACATGAAACGGACGAATTGCCGTCTTGTCCGCTGCCTGTGTGGCACTGGTCTGAGTCATGGCGTCCTCCTCTTCAGCAATTCCGGAACCCGCGAATGCCTCGCCGATTGTTGCTGGTCCGAACGCGACTGCCACGCCCAACATCGAGCTCGTCTTGAGGAAGCGACGCCGTGATCCGCCACCTGGCTGGCCCGAAGTAGCGTTGGTCATGAGCGTTCCTCCTGCGATGCTCCGGCTCAGGCGGATTCTGCGATTGGATTTTCCTCGAATAGACGCGCCACCAGCGCCGAGTCAAGGTAACTGCGACCGCGGATGATAGTCTCGCCATCGAACGTGAGCACCATGCAGTAGCGGTTGTCGAACCGCAGCCCGTTTCTCGCCGTCGCCATAGACCGAAGTTCGACGACCGCTTCGTCGTCCTTCACCAGGACATGCTCGACCTGTAGCTGAGCGCCCTGCGGTAAAACTTTACCCAGCTTGACGAACGTGTCGGTGTATGCGGCCCTGGTGTGGTAGTGACCGGCCAGCGGGTGCGTGCCCATCACGGTCCAGTCAACGTCGTCGGCGATGTGGGCGAAAAAGGCGGCGCCATCGCCAGTCTCGAGCGCCTTGAAAATCCCGCGGATGCGGTCGGGTGTCACGGTGTTGCTCCTTTCATCTGCGATGTCATTGGCTGGTTCTTGGGTGCCACGGTGCGACATCCTTCTGTTCTCGCTTCGAGTAGGGCTCGCCAAAATATGGGAACTCGGTACGGATCCGATTGCGATCAGGCGCAACGCCGCCTTGAAGGGGCTTGTTTGACGCCAATGTAAGCATCACGTCGACGACATCATCACCAAGTTGCCTCCCGTTGAATCCCGCGAGACCAAACGCACCTGCCGTTCCTAATTCATAGGGCAAGGTGATCGGGCATAATCGAGACGCCACTTGCTTTCCGTATTCCGCCGGGTTCATAACAGATCCTGCATAAGTGGCCATCTTCTCGGTAAAGTCTGCGATGTATCCCGAGAATAAAGCGATGTCATGCGACGGCGCCGATTTGTTGTAGGTCTCTTTCACCTCTTGATTGCCGGGATCGTTGAGAAAGAGGTGCGTGATGAGCGGAAGGCCCCAACGTGACACCTGCATCTCGGGCGCATGGCCGCAAAGTGACACCGTGGCCCAGGCATGAACCGTTCCCTTGCCGATCAGATGGTTTGGGACTTCGAGGACAATCGCGGTGATATTTCGATCGTTGAAGAAGTTCTGGCGATGGCGCAGGAACAAATCGCCGTCGTAACTGTGCTCGTTGTAGAAGGCATTCTGAAGATCGTGAAACGCCACCCTGTCGACGGCAAACATATCGGGAGCGATTCCCACGAAGGCGCGAACACCAGACTTGCTGTGGACTTTGCCCGTGTCGCCTTCTATCAGGAGCTCGCCCTTGTCTCCTCCGGCAGCCTCGCCAATGGCCCTGCGAACCTGAAACTTCTGGACATGGACGTGCTCGTCCCCGCTCACATGTCTCGGTTCGTTGAATCTGAACTTGAAGACAAGGTCTTCGCGAGAGTCACCAGTCAGGTCCAGGCGGAAGGCGTACAATCCCTCGACGTTCAGCGTATCCGGTGCGGACAGGACAACGTCAGGATTGACGGTCATCGCCATAACCGTTGTGTCGGGAGCGCCCTGAAACAGATAGAGGTCACACACGTTCAGACTTGGATCCTCTTTCGCAAGTTCGGTATCGAAATGGTGGGACATGGGTTTTGTCTCTGCCTACGTGGCATGACGCTCGCATCCGAACCTCCGGCGCTCCACTATTCACGCAGTGACTTGAAGCCCGCGCGAAGTTCTTCTGAAAAGAGCTTCGGCTGTTCCCACGCCGCAAAGTGCCCGCCCTTCGGCAGCCTGTTGTAATGGATCAATTTGGGATACGCCCGCTCGGTCCAGCTCTGCGGAGCTGGGTAGAGTTCGTCCGGGAAGACGCTCACCGCAACCGGAATCGAGACGCCTTTGGCATTGAAATATCCGAGCTTCCCCCAATTCTCCCAATAGAGACGGGCGCCGGAGAGCGCGGTGTTCGTCAACCAGGTGATCGTAATGTTGTCGAGGACGTCGTCGCGCGTGAGCCCTTCGGATTCCCCGGCAAAAACCCGTGAGATCAGGGCGTAGCTGCGCGCGTCGTGATCGAGGAAATAAGCCGCAAGACCGACCGGCGAATCCGCGATTCCATACAACGTCTGCGGCCGCAGACCCATCTGGAACCCGTAGGCGATCCCCTTTTGATACACGAACTGCAAACGCTCGTAAGCGAGCTTCTCATCGGCCGAAAGACCGGCCGGCGCCGGCGCCCCGGAAAGAGCCGCCTTGTCGATGTCGTCTGGAAAGATCCCGGGCATGTTGCTGTGGATGCCGAGCAACTCGGGAGCAGCCTGCACGCCCATCTGATCGACGATAAGCGCTCCCCAGTCGCCGCCTTGCGCCACGAATTTTGTGTATCTGAGGCGCTTCATGAGTACAACCCAGGCACGCGCGATGTGGGCAGGATCCCAACCGGGGGCGCTTGGCTTGCCTGAGTATCCATAGCCGGGCATCGACGGGACCACGACATCGAAAGCGTCGGATGCGCTCCCGCCATGCGCCGTCGGGTTGGTCAGCGGATCGATGATCTTTAGCTGCTCGACAACCGAGCCGGGCCAACCGTGCGTAACGATCAGCGGCAACGCATTTGCGTGTTTCGAGCGGACGTGAATGAAATGAATGTCCAGTCCATCGATCTCGGTGATGAATTGCGGCAAGGCGTTCAGCTTTGCCTCGCACTTGCGCCAGTCATACTCTGTGGCCCAATAGCTGGCGAGCGCCTGAGTGGTCGCGAGCTGGACGCCCTGGGTTGCGTCCGTGACGGTTTCCCTCTCCGGCCATCTCGTGGCGTTGATGCGCCTGCGCAATTCGATAAGTTCCGCTTCCGGAACGTCCACCTGAAACGGACGGATCTCACTGGCTCGTTGGGTAGCACTGGCTTGCGTCATGATGCACTCCTTCTGCGGCAGTTTGGATTGGCGGATTGGCGCCTTTTCGATGCTTAGATTCCCTTGCTCCACTAATCGGTCCCTCGCATCGCTAATCGGGTGCGTTTTTTGCGTTGATCCGCGTCGCGCGCATTTCGGAAGCTGGACACAGGCGGCAGGTTGACGTCGAAGGGGATTTCCTGTCCATGGAAAAGGAAAACGGCTGGAGGGGTACGATCACTATGTTGTTGAATCGTATGGAGTTGGCCTGAAATAGCCAACGGAGGAGCTAAGCTTGAATGGGGACCGCGTTTTCGGTGTGGAGGTCACAAGATCGCGTCAGAGCCGGCGCTTGCCGGCACCCCACTTTCACCTGACTGGCCATAATCTGTGGACTGTGAACTGTCGACTGTCGACTGACTACGGCATGCCTGCCGAGCTTGAGGTAGCCGGCAGAGAAATCGGAACGCCAAGCAGCGCCCGGACTGCGATGGGCCGTCCGCTGGTGGTCGCGGGCCGGAACTCCCAATTCTGAAGCGACGCGAGCAGCGGCGCGTTGAATGCGACGTTCGGAGTATCCATACTCTTCACTCGCGCTACTTTACCGGACTCGTCAATCACCACAAACACGATGATGAGTTGGTTTCGATAGCGCGGTACCAGTTCCGTCGGCCACGCTGGAACTTCTTTCTTGGCGGGGTACGGCGGAGCGATCTTGCCGCCACCCGCCTCTCCCGCGTGCAGGGCGGCATACTCCATGGTCCAGGACGGGGCAGCAGGGTCCGAATCGGTCGCCATCCTGATGTAAACCGTGAAAACGGGCTCATCATAGAACACACCGAAGTCTCCCAAACCGCCGCCGCTGCTCGCCGTAGACACGACCGTCATCCCGTAGGTGCCCGGATCAGGTGTGCTCGACGGCTGGCTCGCCACGCCCGCCGGCATGCCGTTCGGCCACTCACCTCCCTGGATCGTCATACCCGCAAACGCCCCCGGGGCAGGGCCCGCGCCTGAACCCGAACCGCTGGCGGTTCCCGAGCCCGGTCCCGAACCGTAAGCGGCGCCCTTGATCGTCATGCCGCCCGTAGAGGCGCCCGACGCGTTTCGTCCCGCGCCGCTACTGGCCGCACCTGTTCCGGTGGCGGCGATAGGCCCTCCTATGCTGGCCGACGAAGAGGCAGGGCTGCCCCCCACACTCACAGGTCTTGCGCCCGTCGCGTCATGGGCACTCGGTGATGGGCTCGCGCCGGAACCAACCGCTGTCGGTGTGGCAGTTTCAACTGCGGAGCCGGGGCCGAGATTCGACATTGCCAGGTTCGGCAGAGCGACGATGGCAAATCGTCCGTGGGCTTCGGCAGCGGGAATCTTGGGCTTGGGATCGGCTGGCGCAGGCATCACGCTGAGCGCGACCAGAGTCTTGGAATCGGCGCCGGAAGAGCCGGGCAACGCCTGGACTCGCGCCGGTATTGGCTTCGGGGGCGGCGCAGCCGCCGGCGGCACGGCCGTGGCCTCGAGCACCGGCCCGCCGGCCGGAGCGCTCATCGGCAGTGCGAGCTTCGGCGCATCGATCACTGGAGGCGCTGCAATTCGAAGCGGCGGAATTGTGGGAATAACCGGTCCGGCGTGTGACGGTTTCGGTTGGGACGCATCTGTCTTCAGGCTTTCCGCCACCGGAGCGTCAGGCAGCATGGCGGTGCGCGCCAGCTTGACCATGTTGGGCAGAGGCGCGAACGTCGTCAGTTCCGGCGGATCCGGGAGCTCGGGTTGAAGTATGGTCTGGATGCGGTTTGTGGGATTCGGCGGATTGGAAATGATCGCCTGAACTCCGGGGTAACTCACGCCTGCCTTGCTCCATGCGGCGACCGTGAGTTGGGAAAGCGCCTGGGATTTCGCCGCCGATTTCCCTTGATGCTGCCCGCCCGAGTCTCCGCCGCCCAATGCGGGCAGGTACAGCGCGTCCTTGGGAATCATGGTGACTTCCCATTTCTTGGGAGGGTCAAGCGCGGGTGATATCCGGCCGCCGGGCCAGAACAAGAGCAACGAAAAGATGGCAATTTCGTGCAGCAGGAACGAATAGAGGAGTCCACGCCCGGGCAACAGGCCTGTGCTCACGCTTCCGTAGGTCAAACCTGAATCGACAGAGGAGCTTAGGACGCCGGGCGGGTTTGCGTCCGGCTGAGAGGCGGGCCGTGTTTCCAAGTTCAATGCAAGAAGGGCCATAGGTGCCAGATCCGGCCTGCCGGTGCTGCTTGCCCGGTGGCGCCTCGCCCCGGCGGAGACCTGTGGCACGCCCGCGGAACAGTCTATCGGGGCGACTATTGCGTGGAGACCCTCTGCGAGATACTACCGATGTTCGTCGTGGTCTCTTGTGGCGCTCGCCGAACGCGCACGGCCAGCGCTAACGGCCGTCCCCCGTTGCGGTCACCATTTCCTCTTCCGCCCCCTCAAACTCGGGGTCGCTCAGCGCCAGCTCGGCAGCCGCGAGCAAGTTTTCGGCCTCTTCTCCGTCAACCGGAGCAACGTGCAGATCCAACTGGTTCAGCAAACGATGCAGGTAGCAGCGGCTGATGCGCAATTCCTGCGCGGCGCGCAGTTTGTTTCCATTGTGCAGTCGCAGCGCGGTGCGCAGTACCTCACGCTTGAAGCTGCGCACCGACTCATGGAACGAACCTCGCCGGATCTCGGTGGTGACTCCGAGCCTGCTGATTTCCGGCGGCAGGTCCTCCACCCGAAGCTGAGAACCGTCCGCCAGCACGACGCAACGCTCCATCACATTCTGCAGCTCCCGGACATTGCCCGGCCAGTCGTAGCCCGCCAGTGCGGTTACGAAACTGGGGCTGAGTCCGCGAACCTCCTTGCCGTGCGCGCCGGCAAATGCTTTCAGGAAGTGATCTGCCAGGAGAGGAATGTCGTCCAGACGATCCCGAAGCGGAGGCAGTGATAATCTCACTACCGAAATCCTGAAATAGAGGTCCTGCCGGAACGTTCCCTGCCGGACCATGTCCTCCAGATTACGGTTCGTCGCGCAAAGCACACGCACGTCCAGCGGGATGGGAGCGTTCGATCCCAGCCGTTCCACCTGCCGCTCCTGAAGAACGCGCAGGAGCTTGGCTTGCAGCGGAAGTGCCAAATCGCCGATCTCATCGAGGAAGATGGTTCCGCCCTGCGCTTCTTCAAATCGGCCTTTGCGGGCCTGGGCCGCCCCGGTGAAGGCACCTTTGGCGTGACCGAACAGCTCGTCCTCAATCAGGCTTTCGGGCAGCGCACACGCTGAAAAGGCCACGAACGGCTTGTTGGCTCGCGGGCTCAAGCGATGGATGGCGCGGGCCACAACTTCCTTGCCCGTTCCGCTTTCGCCGTTGATCAAAACCGTGGTGAAAACCTGGGCCACCTTGTGGATGATCTCAAAAATGTACTCCATGGACTTACTGTGGCCCAGCAGCCCGTCGACATAGCGGGTCCCAATCAGCCGCTGCGCGTTGTTCAACTCACGCGCCAGCACCATGCGGCGATGCGCCCTGTCAATGGCAAAGCGGAGTTCAAGTACGGACAGCGGTTGAACGAAGAAATCGAAGGCGCCGCCTCGAATGGCCTCGAGCGCGGTTTCCCGCGTGGTGTCCCAGCTGAAGACGATCACTGGCGCGGCCAGCGGCAGTTCCGATACAGCTCTCAGGAATTCACGTGAAGGCTTTTGACCCGAGGCATCAGGCTGGTCGTCCCAATTGAGGAGCACGACGTCGGCCCCGTCTTCTTCCACCACTCGGAGTGCGTCGGAACACGAAGGAATCCACGTCAAGGAGTAGCCCGCCCCCAAAACACCGGTCAAAACCGGGCCGAACGCCTCATCGTGGTCAACCAACACTACTCTCTTGCAATCGTTTGAATCCAAGTCCAGGTTCCCCCCCATGACGCTCCGCAGGCCAAGGCGCAAACGATTCCATGGCGCCGTAGGATCATGTCCCTGCTGATTGCGCCCCGCCGCATCGAGGGCTTGCCCGGCCCCAGAACGGCGCCCGACTGTCACCAGACGGTTTGAACCATTCTTAAGTCACGACGTCCAAACTGACGATGTATCCCACATCTGCGCATCGCGACTCGCGAACCCCGAACCACTGCCAAATTAACCTCGGATCCTCACGCACAACGGTGATGAGCGTCACTGCGCAAGGTGTTTTCCGCTGTAAACGGAGGTATTGGCTGCTTGATCGAAATCGGAAATCCGTCGGCGGACCGTACATACGCTAGCTCGTGCTGCTAACTGACGACAGGCGCACAGCCGACGTTTGTGGTGTTTTGCCACAGTCGCGCGGTTGCCCTGTTTTCTTCGCGACGAGGTGGACAACGGCTACCTGACCCCAGCGGCCACCCCGGCCCCAAACCGTCTCACATAATTGGGTATTCCTTAACCTTTGTCAAGTTCCAATTGGAGTAATTAAGCTCGGATCAACCCCCATCTTCGGCTTAATGGAATGGATGTATACGAACGTATACGGTTCGGACTGTCGGCATGTTAACGTCCAAACGCCGAGGTTCGGGGAGCTGGCCGCCAAAGCAGAAGTTCACCCCGCCCACAGTTCCACAGCCGGCAAAGAGTGTTGGCTGCGTCACAATGATTCCGGCCCGAGGCACATCTCGACGCTTGCCTTGCGGCGTTTATCCATTTCACGTTCGTTGGCATCTCGATTGCCTATGTTGGGTGCGTCTAAGAACCGCCCGGCCCCGGAGAGAACTGATGAGTTATTTGCCAGATTTAGAATCTGAACACCAGCTCGGTTCAACGTCCAGCTTCGTACTCCATTCCTCATCCGACACTCGACGGACTGCCCGGATCAGCCGCGGTATTCTGGAAACTGCCCGCGGTGTATTTACATTTCCGGCCGCCTTAGCCTCACTGCTCGCAGTAACGGTATTCGCCACGGCGCGAGAAGGACTCGCGGATCCTGATATCTGGTGGCACTTGCGTAACGCCGAGTACTTGCTGACCAATTTCAAGCTGCCGCGCGTTGACGGATTCTCCTACACGGTTATCGGCCATCCGTGGATCAATCATGAATGGCTGGCTGAGATACCCTATTACTTCGCCTGGCGCATTTTTGGATTGGTGGGCATCAAAACTGTCTCCCTGATTCTGCTCGAGTCCATATTTCTAGGGCTGCTATACCTTTGCTGGCAGATCAGCGGAAACATAAAAGCGTCGGCGGTGGCTTGCGTGTTTGCCGTAATGCTGGGATCGGTATCGTTCGGCCCGCGCACGCTGCTGTTCGGTTACGACTACCTGCTGGTCCTGCTCATCGTGCTCGAGCGATTCCGATCGCGGGGAAAGGCTCCTCTCTGGGTAATTCCACCGCTTTTCTGCCTTTGGATTAACACGCACGGGTCGTGGTCGCTGGGCATGGTGACATTGGGGATCTACCTGGCCGCCGGACTGGTTGAAGGTCAATGGGGACGGCTCTCTGCAACCCGCTGGTCGCCTCCGCAGCTTCGCAAGCTCGGACTCACAATGACGCTGTCTGTCGCAGCGCTGTTCCTAAATCCGTACGGCTACAGGCTGGTTCTCTACCCGCTCGACCTTGCCTTCCGTCAGAAACTCAACATCGCCCATGTCGCCGAGTGGGTTTCGGTGGACTTCCACGATTTTCGGGGGAAACTCGCCCTGATCCTCATTGTGGCGCTGATCATCGGGGCGTTGGTGAGCAATCGTCAATGGAGGCTGCATGAAGCCGCATTGGTCCTGTTTGGGTTATACAGCGGGCTCACGTACATCAGATTTCTGTTCCTGGTGGCGATATTTGGCGCTCCCCTGCTGGCAAGCCTTCTGGATTTCATTCCTCAATACCAACGTGAGATCGATAAGCCCCTCGCCAATGCCATGATTATGGCGGCGATTCTGGGCTTCATGGTGGGAGGATACCCAACGACCGCGGGCCTCCAGAAGTCCATTGACCACGATTACCCCACGGAAGCGCTACCGTATCTTAAAGCACACCCGCCCACCGGCCCCGTGCTGAACCACTACCTCTGGGGCGGCTTTCTGGAGTGGAATGATCGGGACATCCCGACGTTCGTCGACAGCCGCGTCGACATCTTCGAGTATGCCGGAGTTTTCCAGGATTACATCAACCTGCTGGGCCTGAAGGATCCGGAAACCATACTCGACAAATACGGGATTCAGTACGTGCTCTTCCCGCCGGGCGAACCCCTGACTTACACTCTGAGGCTTGATCCGCGCTGGAAGGAGGTCTATACCGGTCAGGTCAGCGTGATTTTCGAGAGGTCGAGCCACGCCTTGGCCGCCACTGCCGGCCGCGGGCAATGAGTTCGCCGAACGGCTGCCATAGAGCCTCAATCGGGGGCTGGGACCACAGGAACGCACATGGCGCAGCATCAAACAGGCAGGAGGGTGCCACGCACCACGAGAAATGAATCGCGGGCGGCAGAGGAGAGGGCAGTCAGGCCATCGCGCCGGCCGGCGTTGCTCTACAACCGCACGACCGACAGGCTTCTGATTCTGATGATCCCGGTTGTGTGGTTCACGTATTTCTCATGGCGGCCGATCTTCCAGCTGCGCGCAGCAATGCCGCCTCAGTTCGTCGATGCGTCCGCGTCAAGTTCCGCCGGCGAGCGCCTGCGTGAGCAACGTCTGGCGCAGGCTTATTGGGACCTGGCTCGGACGGCCTTCCGCCCGAGATACACGTACGGCACTGCGTTGCCAAATGACCCGCCCCCGGACTTCGCGCTTGACCTTCGCTCTGGAACCGGGCGCGCGACGGCTACGAATGCGAGCGTAAGCAGCAATCAGGGCGTATCTCGCGGTCCACGAATGGACTTATCGGAGTCCCGCTTTCGATATTGGCGGAAGCTCCAGCAGGTGTGGCTTCGGCCTGACGCCTGGGAGAGCAGGCGGGAGTGGAGCACGGCGTGGTTTACAGGTTCCTTCCTGAGGCTCTACTTCAACGTCCAGAACTATCTCAGTAATCGGTTTAGGATCATTTAGTTAACACGCTCACGGTTGCTGTCGAAGAGGACCCCTGTGATACCGGTCACAAATTCCGACCAATCTCCAGGATCGCCCAAATTGAAGTTGGGCTTTGACGAGATAGGTATTGCATATTCTTGTCTGATCGTGCTCGTCGCCGGAGCCCTGCTCTGGACCGTCTCCGGATCAAAGTGCGAACAGACTGATTTTGCAACAGTTTACGTCGGCGCGCGGATTGTTCATCTGGGTCAGAGCGCCCGGCTTTACGACTTGCAGGAGCAGGCCGCAGTCCGCAAGTCGATTTTCAAGACCCCCACGACCTTGCCCTTCGTACACCCGCCGTTCGAGGCGCTGATCTTCTCACCTCTGGCGGCCTTGCCCTATCGGGCCGTTTATATTCTCTGGTCGATTATCAACGCTGTAATCTGGCTCAGTTTGCCCTTCCTGCTCCGGCCTTATGCGCCGGCCCCGCGGGAGACGCTCGGATATCTGGCGCTTTGGGCCTTCTTTGCTCCCCTGGGAATGGCGCTGTTTCAAGGCCAGTCTTCGCTGCTGATTCTACTGCTTTTAACGCTCTCGTTTGTGCAGTTGAAGCGCGGCCGCGCACTTGCCGCCGGCCTCTGGCTCGGTCTTGGACTCTTTAAGTTTCAGTTCGTCCTCCCCTTCGCCCTGATCTTTCTCTTACGGAAGCAGTGGCGGTTTCTGGCCGGATTCACCTTGAGCGCCGCTTTTCTCGGGACTTTGTCACTGATCGCGGTAGGATGGCGGGGCATTCTCAGTTATGGCAGGTTTCTGACCACCATCGCCGCCGATCCCCACAACATCGCCTATGGTGCGGCGGTGTATATGGCAAGCCTGCAAGGATTCTTGAATGTCGTGCTCGGAAATCACCTTAGCGGGACCGTCGTCGGAGCCCTGGCGGCGGTGGCGTCACTGGGGCTGATCGGCCTGACGGCATGGCAGTGGCGGCGGACGGCGGATGCCGGCGGCCTGCCCCAAGCCACCGAGCTGATGTTTGCCGCTGCCATCCCGGTGTCGCTCGCCGCGGGATCCCACGTCTGCCCGCACGATCTCAGCGTCCTCGCCATCAGCCTGTTCCTGGTGGCCGCCCACTTTCCCGCGCCACAGCACCCCGTTCTGCGATTTTTCCTGGGTACGGCGCTGGTGCTCTTCTGGACTCCCGTGTTTCTCCTCGCGTTGCTGGTCGCACAGGGTCTGTATCTTGTTTTCCCCCTCCTGATGCTGCTGGCTTTCGGAGCCGTCAAACTCGCGAGCGATCTCAAGAACGCAGCCGCGGATGCGCCTGTGCAATTCGTGAGGCCGATCGGGCCGCAAAGGATCACGCCATGATCAACGGAAAACGGATCGCCGTGGTGATGCCCGCCTATAATGCCGCGCGGACGCTCGAACAGACCGTCCACGACTTGCCGGCCGAGGTAGACATCAGAATCCTCGTGGACGACGGCAGCTCGGACGAAACGCTGCGCATTGCGGGGAATCTCGGACTCAAAGTATTCGTCCATGACGCGAATTACGGGTACGGGCGTAATCAACAGACCTGTTATCGCGAGGCGCTCAAGGCCGGCGCGGACGTGGTGGTCATGGTCCATCCCGACTACCAGTACAATCCGCTGCTGGTAAACGCCATGGCGAGCATGGTGGCGAGCGGCGTTTATGACGTGGTGCTGGGCTCGCGCATCCTGGGAGGCGGGGCCATCCGAGGGGGGATGCCGCGTTACAAGTACGTGGCGAACCGGCTGCTGACCGCCTTCCAGAACGTCTTCACCGGCGCCAAGCTGTCGGAGTACCATACCGGATTCCGCGCGTTCACCGCGGAAGTGCTGCGCACCTTGCCGCTGCTCGAGAATTCCGACGATTTTGTGTTCGACAACGAGATCCTGGCTCAGTGCATCTACTTTGGGTTCCGGATCGGCGAGATTTCCTGCCCGACGAAGTATTTCAAAGAAGCCTCCTCGATCAATTTCCGGCGCAGCGTGAAGTACGGCTTCGGAGTGCTTGCAACCACCCTCAAGCTGCCGCTCGCGCGCCACGGCGTAATCCATTCGCGGCTCTTCAGGCCTTCGGGACGGAAGCTCGACACGCGCTACTACCGCGAAGGGACTGAAGTGCGGGAATTGCAGTTCACTTGAGTCGAGGGCTTCTGACCCGTTCAACCGCCCCGGTACGGCCGTCTATGAACACACCCGTGGAGACTACAGCCGGCGACCGCATACCGACGCTGGATGGTTGGCGCGGCATAGCAATCGCCCTGGTTCTCGTCGATCACATCCAATACGCCGTGCTGCACCGCTATGCATGGTCATGGACTCAGACCGGCCAGCACGGTGTAACGATCTTCTTCGTGCTCAGCGGCTTCCTCATCACATCGAAGTTACTGCAGGGCCCCATTGACCTTCGCCGCTTTTACGTGCGCCGCTTCTTTCGACTCATGCCGGCGGCGTGGACATATGTGGCCACGCTGCTTGTGCTTGGCTGGCTAACCCACGCCTCGCTGACATCGCCGGCCGCTGTGCGGGCGTGCCTGCTCTGCTATCGTAATTTTGTCGGCGGCATTGATGGCCTCACAGGGCATTTCTGGTCGCTTTCTCTTGAAGAACAGTTTTACCTGCTGTGGCCGTGTCTTCTCTTGCTTGCGGGCGCCCGGCGCTGCCGCTGGATCGCGGCCGGCGGAGCTCTCGGCTGCGCCTGCTACCGCTGGCTGCACTGGACGCATTACGACCACAACGTCATCAATGAGCAGACTCAAGTCCGTGCCGACGCCTTGCTGGTGGGCTGCCTGCTGGCGCTGGTGTTGCAGGATGCGCATCTACGCGCCCGGGTGGCGCGATGGTCGAGGGCGTGGGCTGTGCCGGCATTCGCCGCGCTCGTGTTCTCAGTCGCACGCTTCCACTGGCTACCGCCCTTCTACGAATCCGTCTGCATTGCCGGGCTGATCGCAGCGTCCGCGCTTAACTCCGATTCGGCTTTGGCGAGACCGCTCGCCTCTCCGGCACTTGCGTGGATGGGCGCGGTCTCTTACAGCATCTACGTCTGGCAGGCACTATTCATGGCATTGGCCTCGGGATTTGGAACCGTAGGAGTGACCATCGTGGCCTTGTGTTTCGCTATGCCGCTCTTCGTTCTTGGGAGCTACTACCTCATCGAACGGCCGAGCACGCGTCTTGGGCACCGCCTCACCCGGCATCTCCGCCGGGTCATTACGGGGCCGGCGCCCGAACGCTCCACGCTGGAGGTAGCGTGAGGGCCGCGTCGCCTTCGGCGGCGGCGGGCCAGACGTCGATTCTATGAGCGCTTTTGCTACAAACAGTCAGGGCACGCCAGCGGTCGACTCACCCGGCCGTACGGAAGGGGCTGCGCTCACCCTAATTCCGGAAAAGTCCGCGCGAGAATGGGGTATTGCGCTGACGCTTTTCGTCGCCTCATGTCTCTACTGCAGGCCCTTCTATGATTACGTCGGTTTCCATATCGACGAGGGCCTGGCGCTACAAGGCGCGCAGCGGATTCTACAGGGGCAGGTGCTCTACCGCGATTTCTTTTCCTTCTACACGCCCGGGTCCTATTACTGGCTTGCGCTGTTGTTCAGGATCTTCGGCAGCTCCATCCTGGTAGGCCGCGCGGCACTGATGGTTTACGGCGGACTGTTTTCAGTCCTCACCTACCTACTGGCGCGCCGGGTGTGTACGCGCTCGAATGCGCTCCTGGCTGTTGTTCCTGCATTACTCGTCAGCCTGCCCGGCTGCTTCGTGGTGTTTCACGGCTGGGATAGTACACTTTGGGCGCTACTCGCGCTCTATTGCGCGGTGCGATTGCTGGAGACTCGGCGCTGGACATGGGCTTTTGCCACGGGTTCGCTTGCGGCCGCCGCCTGCCTGGTGGAACAATCGAGGGGTTGCGGTTTGGTCATCGGCCTGGGCGCCGGGTTCCTGATCCTTGTGGCCAAGGACGGACTTGAGAGCTGGCGTTGGAGAGAGAATCTCGCCGCCCTCATGGTTGGATCTGCCCTGCCCGTTCTCGGGACCCTTGGTTACTTCGCCAGGCATGGAGCCCTGGGGCCGATGATGGCGGACCTGATGTGGCCACTCCGGCACTACTCAGCTCCCAGCAGGCTGGGTTACGGCGCCATTGAAACTCCGTTCTTGGGACTCCTGAGCGGATCGCCGGGCCGGCGCGCCTTCGGCCTGTTCGTGACCAGCCCACTGTTCATCGTTTCCGCCCTGCCGATCTTCGCCGCTTGCATTTTTGCCTACCGGGCCTTCCGTTTGTACAAGGACGGCACGGCCGGCCAGGCCGCGCGTTACTACGTGCTGGTTTCGGCGGCACTTTCGGGCCTGCTGCTCGCCACGCTGGCCACGGGCAGGCCCTCCGCAATTAATATCATGCTGCAGGCGCCACTCTTTTCCATTGTCCTGGCATGGATGGTTGAGGCCGCCCGGACGCCAACGCTAAGGGTTGCGAGAACGCTGGGCCTCTCATATCTTCTGGTTTCCTTTGCCGTGCTCGGATTCTCATTTTTCACCATACCTTCGACCGCAACCGCGACGGTGCAGAGCCGGCGTGGCCTGATACGAACCACGCCTGATACTGCCGAAGCCCTCGCGTTCATCCAGAGTCGCGTTGCCCCGAACCAGAAGATCCTTGTTTATCCCTACCAGCCTCTTTACTATTACCTGACCGGAACCTATGCCGTGAGCCAGTATGACCGGCTGCTCGCCGGCACCTACACGCCATCACAGTTCGAGGAAATGGCGGGTGAACTCAAGAGCAGCCAGCCGTCCGTCGTGCTCTTCAATCCGACGTTCACGGAGGTCATTCCAGGAATGTGTCCTAACGCGCCCCTCGGGACGGTTGTGGCCCGGGACCCGGTGGTGGATTACCTGTTTTCACGGTATCGCGCCTGCCGCACCCTGGGGAACCCCATGCAGCTGTCGCACGTGGTGTTCATGGTGCGAGACGACCTCTCATGTTCGGGCGCCGGCCCCGATTTAGCGGGAAAGAGGTAAGCGTTTTCATGCCCTCCACGATTGATGAGGAACGCAGCCCGGAACAAACGGCGGACTCTTCCGGGCGGGGAGAGCGCGCCACGGATTGGCCAACGCCGGCGCCCGCCCTTCCGAAAGCTCCTGAGAACCGGTTCGCCGATCCATGTATTGCCGCCGGCCTGCTTGTGCTGTCGTTTTTGTATCTCTGGCTGTTCCGGCGCTACACAACGATTGATCCTGATGAAGGCATCATTCTGCAGGGCGCCGACCGTATTCTTCACGGCCAGGTCCTTTACCGGGATTTCTTCTCGTTCATCACCCCCGGCGCCTATTACCTTCTGGCGCTCGTGTTCAAGATTTTCGGCAACTCGATGCTGGTGGCGCGAACCCTTCTCGCGCTATACGGCGGCGCCTTTACGGCGTTCACTTACCTGCTCGCACGGCGGGTCTGCTCGCGCGCGACTGCGCTGTTCACCGCCTATCTCGTGCTCATTACCTGTTTGCCCTGGCGATTCATGGTGCTGCACAACTGGGACAGCACCCTCTGGGCGTGCGCCGCGCTCTATTCAGCCGTCTGGTTGGTGCAAAAACCTCATTGGGGATGGGCGCTCGCACTCGGCAGCTTTGCGTCACTGACCGTTCTGTTCGAGCAGTCCAAGGGCGCCGGGCTGATGCTGGGGCTTGGCCTGGGCTTTGCCATTCTGATGGGGTTCGCCCGGCCTCGTCTCCACTTCACGCGGGCGCAGTGGATTGCACTCGTGGCCGGCCTTGCCTGGCCGTTTATCGTGACCCTCACCTATTTTGGCTCGCAGCACGCGCTGCCCGCGCTGATGGCCGACTGGTCATGGCCGCTGCATCACTACACCAAGTCGAACGACGTCCCCTACGGCTACCAGGACTGGTCGGGCGCCACTCGCCAGAGGATGTTCTATTCCGGTTCCCGGGGCCAGCGCCTGATCACGCTGCTCGCCGTGACTCCCTGCTTCGTCATTCCCGTGCTGCCGATTTTGGCCATGATTCTTCTCGTCTACTGGTTGCTGGAATGGAAACGGGGACGACTCCCGCAAGATCGGGCAGCGTATTACATTCTGTCGTGCTGCACGCTGGCCGGGCTGCTGCCGTCAATCCTGATCGTACGGGCCAACATCATTCATTTCGTCTACCTGATCCCGCTCTTCTACCTGCCCCTCGCCTGGATCGTCGAGGGAACCGATCTTCGCGGCAGCCTGACCCGTTCGCTCAAGCCGGCCATCATCATGGGCTTGCTTGTCCTTTTCAGCGCGGTGGGAATGGCTTTGTTTCTGCGTGCGAAGGACGCAAACTCGGCGCTTCGGACGCGACGCGGCGAACTGCGGGCCGCAAAACCCGATGCAGTCATTGAATACACGCAAGCTCACGTTCCGCCCGGCTCGAAGGTCCTGATCTACCCCTACCGGCCGCTTTACTATTACGTGACAGACACCATCAGCCCCACACCCTATGAGTACATTCAAGCGGGCATGCACACCGGCGAACAAGAGGAAGAAGTAATCCGCGACCTCGCCGCGGACGGGACCCGAGTGGTGCTGTTCGAGCCCGGCTTTGCGCAGACGATTCCCAATTCCTGGCCCAACACTCCCATACAATTCATCGCCAACGACCCTGTGGCGGACTACATCCTTCAGCACTACCGTTCTTGCCGGGTGATGAATTCGGCGGGTGAAACCCGACTGCTCTTCATGGTGCGCAAGGACCTGACTTGCCCGCAGTGATTCACTTCGCCGCGGTGTGAGTAGGAACTTGCGGCTTTGCCGCCGTGCCTTGCGGAAAGGCCTCGCCTTTCCGGGTCCTGCTTCAAGAAACATGTTTGCCTTGCCGCCGTGACGGAGAGCCGGACAGCTTCCCGTCACGGCGAGGTTCTCGTTCTTAATTGGCTGCCGTACGGAAAGGCCAAGCCTTTCCGCAGGCACGGCGGCAAAGCCGCAAGTTCTCACACAGACTTCATTTCCGAGTGCGATTCCCGATCGTCTACTCACTCTCGAATGAAAGGTTTGCATCGACAACCGAGAGAGATAGAGACTCGTCTAATAGCCACCTGAATCTGGTGTTGCCAATCGTATTCAGTTTCCTTACCCCCACTGTTAACCGCGCTCTGA
>JASHQD010000365.1 GCA_030037755.1 Terriglobia bacterium | reverse complement strand
TTCCGACCCTACGTCATGTCATAAATGAGGAACTAGGGAATCAGCACGAAGCCGTGATAGACAAAGCTACCGTCGATTACATTTCCGGTGGCGGCGCCGGGCCGAATTGATGGTGAGAGGAATAGTGCCCTCGCCCGGAACATCGAAGGTGGTTATGGCACCCGCCGGCTGCGAAGGTAGCCGTGATTCACCTTGGTCGAGTCAATGTATTGGCCCGTTATCGTTCCGGCCAGGTCATTGCCCCCGCCGACCGTACCCTGGCCAGCCTGCGCTTCGTTTGCTTATGGGGTTCGCAGGAACCCGTGAACCACACCATTTTCGTCTACGTAGTAACCAGCAATCGTCCCGGCCTCGTTGCCACCTGCCGCGATGGTGCCCTGGCCCGCGCCGGTGCCCGCGCCGGGAGCCTCAAAGCTGATGAATGTCCCCTCAGGGGTGCGCAGGAAACCGTGGTAGACGCTGTTTCCGTCAGCGAAGGCTCCCACTATGGCACCTTTCAGACTCACGGAGTAAGCCCCCGTTCCCTGGCCCGCGCCCGTACCTGCGCCCGGAGGGTCGAAGGTAGTGAACTCACCGTCCGCTGTGCGCAGGAATCCGTGCCACGCATTATTCGCGTCCACTATGTTTCCCACAACCTCTAGCTCTGCGTTGATAGCATCCGGTTGTGTACCCTGGCCCGCGCCTGTGCCAGCTCCTGGGATCTCGAACGTCTTGACGCTACCGTCGGGAGCGCGCAGATAACCATGCCAAAGAGAGCTGGAATCTAAAAAATCTCCCGTCACCCACCCCGCTGGGCTCAATGCATAGAACGTCCCGCCGTTCATGAGCTGGCCCAGGTTATACTCGACAATTGTGCCATCTTTACTGCGCACGAAACCGTACGGCCCCTCGCTCCCGTCCCCGTAGGCGCCCCAGATTTCTCCTGCCGCGTTCAAGTCATAAGCGACAGTCCCTGTGGCGCCAGGCGCGTCGAACGTGGTGAAATCGCCCTGGGGTGTACGGAAAAAGCCGTGATCAATACCATCGTCGTCTGCATAACCTCCTGCAACCTCCTGCTCAGAGTTCATGGCCCAGACCGAAGTGCCCTGGCCGGCGCCTGTTCCCGCCCCCGGAGCATCGAAGGTGATGATCGTGCCGTCGGGAGTGCGCACGAAGCCGTGGTTTACGTTGTTTCCGTCAACCAGCCATCCCGAGATCGCCCCTTCGGCGTTAATGCCATCTGCGTACGTGCCTTGGCCGGCGCCCGTGCCCGCACCGGGGGCGTCAAAGGTGATGATACGTGCCCTGTGATCCTGCGCATTCGCGGCTCCGCCTGCTCCTATGACGCACACAACCAAACCCATTACGAGCCCCATTGCCCGCCAAGCCGTCGCGCCAAACTGCCCAACAGCAAATCGCGTTCTCATCATTGATAGTCCTCCTGACTAAGGATTTGAACGAAGCTGGCTGCCCTCGGAACCCCACTAGGCCATACCAGAGCGCGGTATGTGGTTCCTCGATCAACGCTGACTGTGAACCCGGGTAGAAGATCGGTCAATGCACCAGCGGTGGATTGTGGGTGTATTGCGGATGGATTGAGGCCAGAACAGCATCGGTTAGCTGGTGCCTGGCCGCGTTTGTACGAGACCTCGGCGAATGATAGAATCCCGCCACGGTAATTGCACCGAGACTCCATGGAAACTATGGGTCCAAGCCGCGTCCGGCTCGGTAGATTCGCACTTGATCTCAAGGCCGGAGAATTGCTCGGTCCCGGGGGCAAGATCGTCCTGCAGCAGCAGCCGTTTCAGGTCCTGCTGATGCTCGTAGACGGCCGGGGCGAGGTGGTGACGCGCGAAGAGATCCGCAAGAAACTCTGGCCGAACGACACCGTCGTCGAGTTCGACCACGCCATCAATACCGCGATCAAGAAGCTTCGCCAGGCCCTCGGCGATTCGGCTGAGAGCCCGGCATACATCGAGACTATAGCCCGCCGGGGTTACCGGCTAGTGGTGCCGCCGGAACCCATGGAAATCCCCCTCGACTCGGGTTCAGAAGATCCTGGCCCCGGCTTTGTGCCCGCAAATGGCGAAGCAAGCTCGCCGCTAGCAGCGGCCACCTTAGGAAACCTTATCGGCCGGAAGATATCGCATTACCGGGTGTTGGAGGTGCTGGGCGGCGGCGGCATGGGAGTGGTTTACAGAGCTGAGGATCTGAAGCTGGGTCGAGGCGTGGCGCTGAAATTCCTGCCGGAGGAACTGGCCAGCGATCCGGCGTCGCTTAAACGCTTCGAGCGCGAGGCGCGCGCAGCCTCGGCCCTGGAGCATCCGAATATCTGCCCCATCTACGAGTTCGGCGAGCACGACGGGCAACCTTTCATTGCGATGCAGTTACTCTCCGGACGGACTTTGCGGGAGCTGATTGGCGAAGGGGCGGGCTCCCTGCCAGCCCACGGTGCGCCCCTGCCGATCTCGACACTGCTCGACCTGGCGATTCAGATTGCCGACGGGCTCGAAGCGGCCCACGGCAAAGGGATCATTCATCGCGACATCAAGCCCGCCAACATCTTTGTTACCAACCGAGGTGAGGCAAAGATTCTGGACTTTGGCCTGGCCAAACTGCAAGTGCTCACATTTGGCGAAGCAGGGCCGGATGCGGAGTTGGCCGGAGGTCTGACGCCTGATGCCGCAGCGTCGCACCTGACGCGGACCGGCGTAAAGATGGGAACTGCCTCCTACATGTCTCCTGAGCAGATCCGGGGCGAGAAGATTGATACACGCACGGACCTCTTCTCTTTCGGCCTTGTGTTGTACGAGATGGCCACCGGACGGCAGGTGTTCTCCGGGAGCACGACGAGCGGTATTCAGGATGCGATTCTGAATAGTGCGCCCGCGCCGATCGCAAGTATCAATCCGAACTTGCCGGCGGAATTGGATCGAATTATCAGGCGGCTGCTCGAAAAGGACCGCGATCTGCGCTACCAGAGCGCTATTGATTTGTGCAGCGAATTGGAGCGGCTCCAGCGGGATATGGAGTCAGGGCGCTCCGCTGCAGGAGAGGCAACCGGCTTCCGCCCTGAGGCGATCGCAGAGCACCGCTCGTCGGCGAAAGGGGCGCTTCGGCTCGAAAGCAGTTCGGACTCGCAATTGATCGCGGGACTGGTTAAGCGCCACAAGCTCGCGACCGCTGCGGCGGTGTGCGTGGGCGCGGTGGCTCTCGTCGCGCTGGGGTT
>JASHQD010000364.1 GCA_030037755.1 Terriglobia bacterium | reverse complement strand
GCGTGCAGATTGCCGATGAGCATTGCTTCACTGGGGATGGCGAGCGAACGAAGATACAGCAGCGTCCGCGCCTGCCGCGGTCCGGCCGAGTCAGGCGCCGAATCGTCCACATTGCTGAGCCAGTCGAGGTCGCCGGCCGCAAGCAAGCCGTAGTCGATGACATGCTTCTGCCCCCAAAGTTCAAAAGTGAGGTCCAGAAGGACGTCAGGATGTTCGCGATAGATCGTGGCGGTTACGTCTTCGATGCCCTCATAGATGCGCTCCAGAGACTCGGCCCAGGTCGCGTGCTCGTGGCCATGCGCGTAGCAGCCGGGAGACTCGCCGTAGGCGTTGAAGACGGTGGTCAAATCGATCTTCACGTATTTCAGATGGTAGCGGCCGATGAGGTCGCTGATGCGGCGCGCCGCCACCTGCCGGTAGGGCGTCGCCAGGCACATCACAGCGCACTCGCCCGACGCAGTGCCCGTGAACTTCGGCCGTCCGTCCGCGTCCCTCGCCAGCCATTCCGGGTGCTGGCGATAAACTAGGGACTTGGTGCTGATCGCCGCCAGCGGAACCCACAATCCCAGTCCCAGATTGCTCTGCGACGCGAGGCCTTCGATCTCTTCCAGTCCCCCGGGAAATGCCTGCTGGTTGATGGCGGTTTCGCCGTACTCGGCCTGCCAGCCGTCGTCGATGGTGAAGACGTCAAGTCCCATCCGTCCGGCAATTGGGAGCAGTTGCGCAACCGTCCCGGCGTTGATGCCGCGCTCGAAAGGCTCCCAAGTGTTGTAAATCCAGGGAGGCCGGTAGGCGGATCCTTTCTTTAGCAGAACCTCGGAAGTGTACGACGGGATCACCCAATGAGGATCGGTCAACCCCGCGCCATCCTGGCAGAAAGCCACGGAACTCTTCGCGCTCGCAAAAGTCTCGCGCGAAGCCAGTGTACGCTCGAAAGGGAACAGGTCCGTGTCGTACATCGCGTCCACACCCTCGCCCCATCCCGGGCTGATCTCGGTGCGCTTCAGATATCCCGGAGCTTCGTTCATAACGATAAAACTCTCGCCGCTGCGTGAACTGCGAACCGCGATGGCGGCATCGTCCACGCGGCCGGTATAAAAGGATTCGCGCGGCTCCAGGCCGTAAAATGCAGCCACCTGGCTGTCTGCCGGCGGCGCCGGGTCAATGTTCACGGCTTCGAAGACCAGGTGGGACAGCGTGACGCGCCTGTCGGAGAGATTGGTGATTTCGATCCATTTTCGCACCACGGGATGCCCGTCGTAAACGGCATAATGAACCGTCACGCGAAAGCGGCCATCCTTGCTCTCGAGGATCAGCCGCAGCTCTCTGCCGGCCGGCGCGATATCCGATTCGCTGGCGCTGCGAAAATCGAAGTGCCCTTGCGACGACTCGCCGGAGCCGGTGTATTGCTTGCCGTCCGCAAGGAAGGCGAATTCTTTTCCCCACCGGCGGCGCGCGGCCCCATCTTTCATGAAGTCTGTTGTCGTGGTCCTGTTCCGCCAGTTCGCAGTGTAGAGTCCCGAGGCATCGTCAAACCGGAGCTGGCGCTCTACCAGCGCATTACCGATCGCCCAGTTCCTGCCGTCGCTGCCTGTGCGAACATAGCTGGATGAGGCCTCTGCGATTGCGGTGAACATCAGGAGGAAAGCGAGCGGAGGTTTCATCAAAGCAAGCGGGTTAACGCGCCCTCGCGATGAGATCATTTGAGTCCTGATTACTCTTTCTCCCGCGCTGTACGCGGCGAGACTCGTCCTTTGATTCGAGTTGATAGTGACCCAATTTGCCCAGGCAAAGTGTTCGAGCGTGGTCCAATTCCATCGAGGTACCCAAACCCAGTCGGCCAATGGTCAACGTGCCGCGGTCGCGCAAAGGTCCTTGCGGTTGGCCGGGCGGGGTGCAATTTTCCCGGCGAAATCCCCCAACGGATACGGCAGTATAGCGCCTTCTTCTCTGCGGCGGTGGATTCCAACGGCCATCAGGCAGTGTAGCCGCGGCGAGCCACTCCCTTGCCGGTTGATTTCGAGATCATCGGGCCGGGCACCTTCGCAACGTGTCGCGATGAGGGAAGACGTAGAGTGCCAGCAGCGGGGGGAATGAGTCCGTTGTGAATCAGACACGGGCTGTTTTCCACCCTCCCAAACCCGGCACGATGGAAAACACACGGGCCGCCGCGGACCGTTAGCGACCGGTCCAGCAGGGCGCCCGCTTTTCGAGAAACGCCGAGATACCCTCCTGTGCATCAGCGGCGAGCGAGTTCATGGTCATGACCTCTTTCGCGTAGGCGTAAGCTCTCGGCTGGTCCAGGTCAACTTGGGCATAAAAAGCCTGCTTTCCGAGCGCCACCGTAAAACTGCTGGCTTCAGCGCATCGGAGGGCGAGCTTGCGGGTTTCTTCGGCGAGTGAGGCGGCAGGTACCACTCGATTCACGAGCCCCCAATCGGCCGCGGTGCGCGCTTCGATCAAGGCGCCGGTCAGCAGCATCTCCAGAGCGCGCTTGCGGCCAACGGCCCGGCTCACCGCCACCATTGGCGTTGTACAGAACAGGCCGATCCTAACGCCCGGCGTGGCAAAAGAAGCGTCCTCGGAGGCGATCGCCAGGTCGCAGGTGGCGACCAACTGGCATCCGGCGGCGGTGGCGATACCCTGGACTTGGGCGATTACGGGCTGCGGAATGGACTGGATCTTGTTCATCAGCTGCGTGCAGACGTCGAAGAGCTCCCGATATTCGGCTACCGTTCTCCCGGTCATCTCGCTCAAGTCGTGGCCGGACGAGAAGGCCTTGCCTGCGGCCGCCAGAATCACGGCCCGGATTTCACCGGTGCGGCCGAGGCTGTCGAACACCTCGATCAGCTCGCGCATGCACCCGAGAGAAAGCGCGTTGCGCTTTTCGGGGCGGTTCAAACATACCGTGGCAAGCGAATCTTCGAATGCGATGGTGATGGTCTGATAGGACATGGTGTATTCCCTTTCGCGGTGGCAATCATCCGGCGCTTCTTTTCGTTTCGCACTACATTGGCCGATCGACGGCTGCCTGGCGTTTGCCAGACCTCAGCCACCGCTTCGCGGTCCCCTGGCCCAAAAGGGAGAGGGTGGCCCACAGCCCACTGGTGGCGCTCTCATCAGCCTGAGCGGGCGGGGTAAGGGCTCTTGGGTTACGATGCGATATGCCGTGGAGCCCACCCGCTTCGCGATACTCCTAGGCCGTTACGATCTGCGCGGCTGCTTCCAGCCCCCATTCCTGAATGGAAATCTCTCTCATCTTGAATTTCTGAATCTTGCCCGTGACGGTCATGGGAAAGGAATCCACGAACTTGACGTGGCGCGGGACCTTGAAATCGGCGATGCGGCCCTTGCAGAAGTTCCTGATATCGTCGGCGTCGCACACAGCTCCCTCCTTAAGCTTGATCCAGGCGGCAACCTGCTCAACGTATTTCACGTCGGGGACGCCGATCACCTGAACGTCGCTAATAGCCGGATGCGCGTAAAGGAACTCCTCGATTTCGCGGGGATAAATGTTCTCTCCCCCGCGGCAGATCATGTCCTTCAGGCGACCGGTGATCCGGCAGTAGCCGTTCTCGTCCATGGTGGCCATGTCTCCGGAGTGGAACCATCCCGCATCGTCAAGTGCGGCTCGCGTGGCTTCCTGGTTTTTGTAGTAGCCCTTCATTATCATGTAGCCACGCGCACACAGTTCACCCTGTTCACCGCGAGGGACGATCCTTCCCTCCAAATCGATGATCTTGATTTCGGTATGGGGCATCGGCTTGCCCACCGTGGATACACGCAACTCGATGGGATCGTCCGTGGTCGTTTGGGTCACAACAGGTGAAGTTTCCGTCAGCCCGTAGGCGATAGTCATATCGCTGCAGTGCATTTCATTCACCACCCGCTTCATCACTTCGATCGGGCACGGGGACCCCGCCATGATTCCGGTGCGCAGCGACGAAAGATCGAAGCGCTTGAACTCGGGATGCTCAAGCTCGGCGATGAACATGGTGGGCACTCCGTGCAAGGCTGTACAACGCTCCGCCTGTACCGCCTGGAGGGTGGCCAGGGCGTTAAAGTGCGGCGCCGGGAGCACCATCGCAGCCCCAGAGGCAACCGACACCATGTTGCCGAGGACCATGCCGAAGCAGTGATAGAAGGGCACCGGGATCGCCAGGCGATCCTCGGGACTGAGTTTCATCGCGGCGCCCACCAGAAGGCCATTGTTCACGATATTGTGATGACTCAGCATCGCACCCTTAGGGAAGCCGGTAGTGCCGGAGGTGTACTGGATGTTGATGGGGTCGTCGAAATCCAGTGTTGCCTCACGTGCCCGCAGGGCCTCTAGGGGTTCACGTCGACCCATCTCAATGAAATCGTTCCAGGCAAACATCGTGCGTCCACAAGCGCCGGCTGGTATGGCGCCGCCGACGAAGATCACGTTCCTCAAAAAGGGCAGCCTCGGAGAATCGAGCTCGCCGGGACGGCCGCTTCCGAACTCAGGGCAGATACTCGCCAGCGTTTCAACATAGTCGCAGTCGCGGAAGCCTTGCATCAGGACGAGTGTCGAGCACTCGGACTGCCGGAGCGCGAACTCAAGTTCAGCGGCACGGTAGGCGGGATTGATGGTAACCAGAATGGCCCCGACCTTGGCAGTGGCAAACTGCGTGATCGCCCACTCCGCGTAGTTGGTGGCCCAAATGCCGACCCGGTCGCCCTTTTGGATCCCAAGGTGGAGAAATCCCCGGGCGGCCTGCTCCACCTCCGACACGAAATCCCGGTACTTGTAACGAATCTGCTGATGACACGAAATGAGAGCGGGCTGATCAGGGTAGAGCGAGGCCGCGTGATCGAGAGCCATGCCGATTGTGCGTCCCCAAAGCGGTGGTCTTCCAACCCCGCTGGCATAGCTGGTCTTCGACTTGACAGCTTGTACGCTCATCATATCCTGCTCAGGTTATTCCCTTTCCGTCCAAAGTCAAGCTCTGAACGCCCGACCCCGACAAATGCGCGAAATTGCAGCAGAGCGCCTCCGGTCTTGATTTGACAGATCAAAGGGCGAGCCTGGCTGGCCGGTACGCTGTTCAGGAGATCCGGGCCTTCAAGTTTCTTCTAGCCGTTTGACTGTCGGGTTGGAAGGTCTGACGGTCAACTGCAGACGATCTCCCTAGTTCCTGTTGGTGATGCTTGAGCCGCTGAAAATCGTTGCGGAACTCCACTGTGCCGAGACCCCTTACCAACAAACAAGAAGTTCAACCGGCATCGCCGCGAAGCACGTCATCAGTCCGATAAAATAAGAGACAGGGTGAAAACCGGTGACGGATGTTTACGAGCCGGCACGCGTTTTCTGGTTGTACCGCAAGACCATCGTGGTCGTTACAATTCGCGCGGTTTACGTGTTTTCGATAGCAAAACCGCGTTGTCATCACTGACCTGGTCACCCGCTGAAGCGTCTCGCGAGGAGGCATAAAGCCTGCCTTGTCCCACCAACTGTTGGCAGGCAGGGGTAATGACAGCCCGAGTCGCCAAGCGGACAAGAAGTCACATCAACACCCTGAGAGGGTCTCAGACCTTGCTGAACACCGCAAAAGATATTGAACCCCGGGGGTCAGCAGAGGCTCTGTCGCTGGTCGCATTGGTCTCGCCTAACCGAGAATTCACTACCTTTGAGGTGCGCCAACGATGCGGAACGAATCCCGGCCGAGAGTTGCTCCCAAACCGAAAAGTCCAGGCACACTTGGCGCTCGCCTTCCTGACAATGGCGTGTATCCGGTTGCGCTTCGAGCTCTGGAAGTCACGAGCTTCTGCCGGGAGCGCAGCTAATTTGACGCCTGCTCCGACGAGGACACAAAACTCCTGGCGTGCGCAAGTTCGGGACGCGTGGAATTCTCTCCGTTGCTGGTGGATTTCAGCAGCGCCGTATAGTAGGATGCCGCCGCTGGCTTGTCGCCGGCGGATTCTGCTGCCCGGCCGGCGTTGTAGAGACCGTTCAGGCGGTTCGGGCTGAGCTTCAGCGCAACGGCATACTCGGTCAGTGCCTGACGTGGTTGGCCGAACTCCTGAAGCATGTCGGCGAGCATTTCACGTGCTGGGATGTCGACCTCACCCTGGCCAACCTTGTCCTGCAGGCTGGCCGCCGTCTCCATGTCCTTTACCGCCTCGTCGCGCTGGCCTTCGGCGAATCCGATCCAAGCCAGCATTTCGCTGCGCTCGATCTTCGTGCCGGTGCCTTCGGCCCTGTAGGCGTCCTTGCTGTTCCGGAGTTCAGCCATTGACTTGTCGTAACGCGCGAGGTCGGCCTGCGCCTGTTCCGGCTGGCGCAGACGTCCGTGAGCCAGCGCTCGTCCCCAGTACACCAGGGCAGCCACATCCGGCGGCGATCCGGCGGCGGGTTCCATCGCCGCCGCCGATTCCCAGTTGCGCATCTCGAGCGCATAGAAAACGGGCAGCTTGGCACGGTAGTACGGTAACATTCCGCTCGTGTGGCTGGAGCCCATCCCCGGCATCGACGCGATCGCCGTCAAGGTCGCCGAGACCTGTTCGAGCGCCGATTTGGCGCGAGCGTCCTGGCCGCTTTGCAAATAGGCATAGAGCAGGAAATCGTAGGAGTGCGGCTCGTCCATAATGCCGCTCTCACCGCGCGACTCCGCCGCCTCGGAGGCGGCGATGGACCCAAGTTGGGAGGCAATGTCCTGCGGCCATAGGCCCAGCCGCGCATAGATGTGTCCGGGCATGTGGAATGCGTGTGCGCCCGATTGCGCGATCTCGCCATAGTGGTCGGCGGCAGCCAATCCGTCCGAGGCCATGGCCGGATTATCACAAGCGTGGATGATGTAGTGCACCACGCCGGGATGATCGGGAAACTTGACGAAGAGCGGCGCGAGCACCGCCATCGCCTGGTGGTCCGCCGAGAGGCTGGTGTCGCCAGGCGCCTTGGCCGCCAGCAGCGCAAGGGCGTAGAAGGCGCCCGCATCCACATCGTCGGGATATTGGGCGAACAGGCGACCCATCGCAGCCGAGTAGGCCGCGATGCGTGCCGGAAATTCCGCGGCGTCGGGACGATAGAACCCGGCGAGGGCGGCGATATAAGCGCGCTCCCGCTCGCTGCCCGCAGTGCCCGCGGTGCCCGCAGTGAGAGACTGCGCCTTCTGCATCTCCGCCCACCCCAGCTTCATGTCGTCCTCGTCGGGTCGCTCCCAGATCTGGTGGAAGATGCTCATGGCCACACCCCAGTGCGCCATGGCGCAGTCCGGGTCGCTCTTGACGATCCGATCGAACTGGCTGCGCGCCTCTTCGTACCAGAAATCATGCAGCAGAGCTACGCCTCGATCGAAAGGCGCCTGCGAGGTGGTTGAGCAGGTGACGGGAAACGAGACTGTGCCAAGCCGTTCGTCCTTGGCAGCAGCGGCAAGACCCGGCGAAGACCGAGCCATCGTCTGGGCTCCGGCGGGCAGAGCCGCCAGCATCAGCAGAAAGAGTACTGGGATTTTCATTGCGCCATTATATCTGACTTCGATGCTGAGTTCGGCCTGGCGGCGAGTCTGGCGGTAAGTTCGCTAAGAGTGATTGTCCTGGCTATACTCCTTCCCAGACCACGTGGGTCGGTTACTGCAACCGGTTGCAGTGAACTACATTCACGCCCTGTCAGTGACTGCTCGATCGGTCCGGCCAAATGACAGTGAGGCATTCCGCTCCTGACGCCCGGGCAAGAGGGTTGGTTTGGTGGCCATGGTTTCGACGTATGGGTGCTCGTTGAAGTATTCACGATGCCGCCTTTCGCTGCTGCGCGTTCGCAGGTTAGAATTCGAGGGAAATCGGGCAGACCTTCAGGAAGGGGGACGCATGGCTCTCTCGTGCTTGCGCAGAATCGTAATTACCGCTTTGGCAATTCTGCCATTCTATGCGGCAGCGGCGGCGCAATCCGCACCCGCACCTTCGAGCACGGCTGCGTCCCTGGTTACGGGGGAAAAGGCTCACCTCTTCGGCGGGCAGTTCGACCCGAACCATCCGGCTGCGATGCCCGGAGATGTCAGGCCGGAGTGGGCCACGCTCATTGGCGAATACGGCCCGGACCTCGCGAGATTCTACGTGCTCGAAGACAGCGGGGAGCTTCGCATCCTGGCCGGGTGGTTCGATCTGGAGACGCTGCGCCCTGTTTCAGCGGACGTGTTTGTACTACCAGCCAACGGACCGCATGGCGCCGAGACGGTGACGTTTTTGCGCGACGCAGCACACGCAGTGACCGGCGTGCGCGTGGGGACTCTTGTCTACGACCGGCGGCCTTTCGACGGACCCGGGCAGGTCTTCCAGATCACGCCGCTCAAGCCGGTAGCCCAGTTGCGCGAGGAGGCGCTTGCCGCGCGGCCACCGATTGAACAAGGCACGTTTCGCGAGCCCGACCTGGTTCAGTTGAACCAGCTCGACCCCACGATCAAGCTCGATATCCGCTATGCCACGAGCCGGAATTTTCTGGGCGCGCCGCTCTACCTTGAGCCGCGCGCCTACATGCAGCGCCCTGCCGCCGAAGCTGTAGTCAGGGCATCGCAGCGCCTGCACCCGTTGGGCTACGGGCTGCTGGTTCACGATTCATACCGCCCCTGGTATGTGACAAAAATGTTCTGGGAGGGCACGCCACCGGAGAAGCGCATCTTTGTCGCCAATCCTGAGCAGGGGTCACGGCACAATCGCGGGTGCGCCGTGGACCTGACGCTCTACGACCTGAAAACCGGTGAGCCGGTTCGCATGACGGGTGGCTACGACGAGATGTCAGAAAGGTCTTATCCGTTCTATCCTGGAGGCACAGCGCGCGAGCGCTGGTACCGCGACCTGTTGCGGTGGGGCATGGAGGCTGAGGGCTTTACCGTCTACGAGTCCGAGTGGTGGCACTTCGACTTCAAGGATTGGAACGAGTACCCGATCCTGAACCTGACCTTCGAGCAGTTGGAAAACCCCCGCCCGTAAATTCGGAGGAAGCTCTGATCTCAAAATCGCCAGCTTGGCGACAAGACTAAGCCTCAGAATCTCGGTCACTGCAACCGGTTGCAGTGGCTACGTCCAACAGCACATGCCCAGCTCGTGCGAATTGGAACTTCTGACACTCTCGGGGGCTGTAGTTGGGATTCTTGGCGAGTGGGGATTCCCGCACCGCAACCGGTTACAGCCCTCGGCGAGGCAATCAGACCGTCAGTTCGATGACGGCGTTGGCAAATCGGTTCGCCCCATAGGAAGACAACAGGTGGAACGTTGGGAAGGGTTCCTGTACGGCCGTGTACCTCAGACTGGCGTTTTGATCGCTCTTGGCGTTTCTGCCGCTACGTGGAGTCAGTAGTTACGCGTTTTGAATAACCGCACCGGGTTCGATTTCCCCCGCCGCCACCATCCTCCCTTCCTGCATACGCCGCAACGGATTAAAAGATGAGCTTGGCACCGAATTGAATTGTACGCGGCCGGTGCGCTTCTACCGGATGCAGAAAACCGCTGCCTTCGAGGCAATTGACGCCACTTCCCACGAAGCCTGCGGCGTCGTGCGGTCCGCCGTAGCAGTTGATCACGTTGCTGGCGGTGTTGCCCCGATTCGGATCGTAGAGCTCGAACTGCGTAACGTTAAACACGTTGAAAGCCTCGCCGCGCAGTTCCAGCGTCATCGATTCGCGCAGCTTGTAATGCTTGAGCAGCGCCATATCGAAGTTCAGGCGGCCTGGATTCCGGACGTCGTTCCGCCCGGAATCTCCAAAGGTAAGACCGGCAGGGGCGGCGAAGGCATTCGGGTTTAGCAGCAGCGGGCCGAAGCTCTTTCCGTTGTCTCCCCCGGCGGGTAGGTGATCTTTGTACGAGACGAGGATCTGATCCGGATAGGATCCCGCCCCGATCCCGTTCGCCACGCCGGCGTTATCCAGCACCGAGACCCCATTGACGGCGCTGCCGCCGTTGATGATGCTGAACGGAGTTCCCGACTGCGCGGTCGTAATCCCGGAAAACTCCCAGTTGTCCAGCAGGAAATGCGCAAACCTCGAGGGTGTGTAGGGCTGCTCCAGTCGTGTGTCGGACTTATAGAGGTAACGGTAAATTCCAGTGAGGAACGCCAGAGACGGCGCATCGTAGACGTAGCTGATATTCAGCAGGTTGCGCTGGTCGAAGTTCGAGGGTGCGTAGTTGGAGCGGAGATTGAACGAGTTCACGAGAGTGGCGTCGAAACGGTCTGAAGAATCGTCTCGCGAGCTGCCCAAGGTGTAAGCGACGCTGAGATTCAAACGACCGACTGTGCGGCGCAGCGTGGCTTGAAATGCGTCGTACTTCGAGTTCGCGACATTTTCAAGCCCGAAGATTTCACCGAATCCCGGCGCATAAGTGCGCAGCGAGTTCGGATCGGGGAAGGCCTTGGCTGCCCCCGGAATTCCGTAGCAGGCCGCCTCAAGGTTAACGAATCCGGGCTGGCCCGCGGAAAGGCCGGCGTCTGGAAACGAGGTTCCGTCGAAATCCTGACAGATCGGAACCGTGATCGGCTCTCCTTGCTTGAAAGGATTATCTGCGGCCGGGACCGGCGCCAATTGGTTCAGTTGGAGATCGGCAACCAGGTGCGTCCCTTTGCTGCCCACGTACGCAAACGACGCCACCGTGTTGCTCGCCAGTTCCCGCTGCAGGCTGAAACTCCATTGCTGGACGTACGGCCAGATCGTGGAAGTTGGAATGCTAGTTACGTTCAACGGGTAAGCGACATTATTGACCAGGTTTCCGCAGTTCGCCGCGCCGCCGACGCCGCCGATGCACTCATAACCGACTGGAACGAAATCCTGCGTCATGCTCAGCACCTGAGGGGCGCTGCCTTCAAGGGATCCCGTGTTGGCCTCGTTGCCCGTCCCGTGGAAGAAGAAGACGCCGTAGCCGGCGCGAATCGAGTACTTGCCATCGCCTCGGGGATCCCACGCAAAACCGAGCCGCGGCGCAGGATTCAGAATGTTGAAACCGTTGTGCGTCGTCGCGCAGCTCGCCGAGCGCTTGACGCCGCATTGGACCAGCCCATCGGTGATGCTCGGGTCGAGGTTTGAAAGATTCAGCGGGATCGGGTTCCCGCTGGCGGGATTCACGAGGTATCCGTAGCTCGGATTCACGGCTGCGGCCGTCGCAGGATTGTAGGCGGCCGGCTCCCAGTTGTAGACGTTGTTGCCTTCCTCGTGCCAACTTCCGAAGACGTTGAATCGCACCCCGAGGTTCACCGTCAGGTGCGACGAGTAGCGCCAGTCGTCCTGGATGTAGGGCTCGGCACTCTGGTATCGCCCGTAGTACTTGGCCGTGGTGCTGTCCTGCTGGTATCCGCGGACTCCCAGGCCGGTTAGAAAATCCGCGAACGCGTTGCCGATCAGCGAGCTGCCCACCAGGTTACTGAAGGTCAGCAGGCCTTGTACGTCGCCGGTGTTGGCTCCGCCGCCGGTATCGAATTCGTTCTTCTGGGCGGTGACCACGTGCACGCCGAATCCGATCGTATGACTCCCGTACACGTCGGCCGCGTCGTCACGGAACGTCCACGTGGGATTGGAGTGCGACCACGGCTCGAAGGACGGATCGGTCGCGAATCCGAAGCCGCCATAGGCAGCGTTGGTGCCCGCAATCACAATCCCGGGAATTTTGCCGCCGAATCCATTGTTGAAGAGATAGCCCATCGTCAGCCCAGAAGGACGTTGCCACGTACCACCCTCGCCATTGATGTCCGTTATGCTGATGTGATCGGTCGTGTAACTGACCACCCAGTCATTGAAAAAGCTGGACGATACCACGTCCGTCAAACGCGCCACCGCGCTCTCGCCCGGCCCCACAAAATTGTTCTCGATGTTGGGAAAGCTGTTTTGCACGTAGCCCCACTGCGGTGTGGAGTTGATCGTGTGCCAGGAATCATGGATGTCGCGAAAACTGGCGCGCCATTTACTGCTAATGTTCTGGTCGATGCGGAACAACTCTTCGTTCCAATGGGTGGGCAGGGAGACAACGTCGACGAAGCAGGAATTGATACTCGAGGTGCAACCGATGGTGGAGTTAGGATTCGGAATAATTCCGGCGTTCAGGAGAATTGTGGCATTTGAATTGATCGGCACCTGGTTGCCGGGATAACTCTGGAGGTAGCCGGCGAAACTCGAACTGGCGCCCGTCGAAGGGCAGTCGGGGAAGGCCGAGCGCTGGAATAGCACGATGCCGCCTGATTGAATACCCTGCCCGGGTTCGGCAAACGGGCACACGTCGCTGAAATTGCCGGTGCGTTCAGCGAGCGACGGCACTCCCTGGTTGAAATCCTGAGGGGTCTTGTCACGGCGGATTTCTTCGGAGAAGAAGAAAAATGTCTTGTCCTTCGCCTTGTTGTACACATGCGGTATGAAGAGCGGGCCGCCCAGCGTGAAACCGAAATCGTTGCGGCGATACAGGGGCGCGCCGTGCGTCTCATCGAAGAAATTGCGGGCATTCCAAACCTCGTTGCGCACGAATTCGTAGGCGTCGCCGTGGAATGTCGACCCACCGGACTTGGTGGTTACCAGCACCGTGCCGCTGGCGCTCTTTCCGTAGATCGCGCCGTAATTCGAGGTCAGGACCTTCACCTCGCTAATGGCATCAAGGCTGGGGAAGACAATCAGGGTGCTGGCGCTTCCATTGATGCCGGCATTCAGTACATCCCCACCGTCCACATCGAACGTGTTGTACTCCACCCGGCCGCCGTTCACGCTGAACTTCACACTGCCCTTCACTCCCACAAGCGCCTCGTCCTGACCGGACTGGTTGCTGACACCCGGAGCGAGCGTGATGAGCTGCGTGAAGTTGCGGCCGTTCAGCATCAAAGAAACGACCTGTTTTTGAGTGATCGTGCCGCTGACCTGGGACGTCTGAGTCTCTACGGCGGCCACTTTTTCGCCCTTGACCGTGACCTTGGTGACCTCGGCAGTGGGCACCATCAGGGCGTCGATATGGGCCTCCTGGCCCGCCGTGACGGCCAGCCCCTCGACTTTGAAGTCCTTGAATCCTGCCTTCGCAACTGCGACCGTATAAGCGCCGGGCGCGAGCGCTGGCACCGAGTACTGGCCCTGGTCGTTCGATGTGACGGTCTGTTTTACTCCGGGACCCGTGACCGTGATGGTGGCGCCCGGAATCACGCCGCCAGTGACGTCGGTGACCGTGCCGGTGATGGATCCAACGCTTCCGGCGGATGTTGGAACGGTCTGTTGCGCCGCCGCCGGGCCTGCCAGCGTTAGCGCGAAGACCGTCAAACACAACGCGACCTTTAAAAGCCTCACGACTCATCTGCCTTTCGTTCAACGAGGTTGTCGAGAAACCCCTCTCGAGGGCACCTATCTTGTGCCGCAAAACGGTTACGACAAGATTGCGAGATGGTTAGATTAATGTGACAAGCGCGATCCGCCGATCTCTTCCACGTTCCTGGCTCCTCAAATCGGAACCGGAAAGCCTCAGAGTGCAATCCGAGTTCGTGGGCGGGTGCGGAAAGGGCTTGCCTGGGCGAACGAGGGCCAATCGGCCGCAGCGCAGCGCCAACTAAAAAAGGGCAGGCCGAAGCACAATTGTCCGGCCTGCCAAATGATCGACAGTTTTGTGTGTTTCTACTGAGAACTCCAGCTTTTCAGATTGATCAGTTCCTGGCCCAGCGTGCCGCTATGGCCCACGTTGCAGCCGCCGGAGCCATTGGACACGCCCAAGCCTCCGGTTTCCGTGATGAAGTTCTTGTCCGCAAGCGTGGTGAGGATCAGGCCGCCCACATCGCCGCCCACCTGCTGCTCACCTGTGCAAAGCAAGCCGTTAGCGGGCGTGTTCGATTGCCCGGGATCGGTGAAATGCGAGCGCAGCACCACGAGCGGCACTGGCAGAAAGTCGGAAATCGCATTCTTCGCCTGCGTCTCCGCGTCGGACAAGAAAGTGGCAATCCCCGAAGGCTCGGGCGACGCGGTTATGACGCGTGCCACGTTCCACAAGGGGTAGGTGCCGTTGCCGATGTTGGGGAAGCTCAATTTGCAGGGAGGAGTGGTGCAGGATGGCAGCGTTCCTGTTCCGTTGGGGTTGCCGTTGTTGGCGTAAAGCGGATCGACGCTGTTAACCGTCAAGTACTTGGCCTTGCCGACCAGGCTCGCGACATTGCCGAAGCTGAAGAACGTATATCCGATGCTGTCTTCGATCGACTCCAGCTCGCTCGCCATTTCCGAAGAGCCCACCACGCGCTGGCGGGTGCCGCCGGTGGTGGCATTTGTCAGGTCCAGAGGGTTGTAAGGAGAGCCTCCCGTGGGGTTCGTCACACCGCACTCCTGGCTGGCGTTCGTGGGTGCAACTGCCACAGAGGTGTATTCAAATACCAGAGCGTTTCCTGCGAGGGGCTCGCGCTCGAGCACGTGCAGCGGGGTCACAGTTGACAAACTAGCCCCAGGCACAATGAATTCCGTGGTTGAGGCGGTACCATCGAAAATTTCTCCGACCTGCCATCCCAGTATGTTTTTGAGCTCTGTGCTTCCCAAACCGTCCGTCGAAGTATCGCTCGTGTTTACCAGGATTAGCTGTGAGAGCGCTCCAATATCGGTACTCAGCCACGGCTGGACCGCGAGGCCGCTGATCGGGTCGTTGCCGGAGAGAGCGAACTCCGCCGGTTGCGCAGTATTGGTGCTGAAGGCGCTGTTGATCGTCACACCGACCCCTGGCGCCGGTCCGGGGGAGTAACCCAGGCCCTGGATCGGCCCACACGCGTAGGGCGATGGCAGCGATGCCATAATTCGCGTCGTATTCCACAAAGCGTCTTCGGGACGCTGGTCTCCGGGAGCTGCATTGAAGACGCAATTGGAGCCCGTCAGACACGTGCTGCTCGCTCCGTTGGCGCCATAAACTTCATTGCAGATGTTCGTGGGCAGCGCAGTATCGGTAATGCCTGGAATCAGGTTGCTTCCCGCGGGCGGCGCCGAGCAGGTGAACGAGGTGGGAAGATCGAGCTGTCCGCGTGGATTCGCGAAGAACATCCGGTCCGCGTTCGTCGCGTCAATGCCTACATAGGCGCACACCACGGTCGGATTGGTGGAATTGTCCCAGGCAATCCATACGTTGCCGATCACGTCGGCCAGTTGGTTGGGCGGGTCGGTGAAGGGATTGCGGTTGTCATGCGCGGCCCCGCCCTTCTTCTGGGTCCAGATGAAATTGCCGCACGGACCCGGCGGAGCGCTGCCGGTTCCCCACAGCGCCGCCAGGGCGAACGTGTCGTAAAGCGCGGTGGCGCCGGCGGCATTCAACAAGATATTGGGCTGCTGGGCCGCGCCGCGAGAGGTCAGCGATAGAACCGCGATTACCGACAGCCCCAGCGCTGCGGATTTGAGCTTCGATTTTGCCATTCAGGGTCTCCTTTTGGGTACGCACGAGAGCCCCTCTTGCGGGTGCTATCGCGCTGCATATTGTCTAGTATAACGATGGACATAGTTATGTCCATCGCCGAACTCTTATACGCGTCTACCGGCGCTTATGTCAAGTGTTTTCTCATGGGCATACCAATTCGCTGACATGGGCGCGACTTCGACTACCCGACAGACGCATGAACTGTAGCGTTAACAAAGGCGTTCGGCGGGATTTTCGGCTGATGTTTCACAGAATGTGAAGACAGCTTTTAGTACTGATAATTATAGATAATTGGAGTGCTACGGGATAACGTTGTGGTAAACGTAATCGATGGCGGGGAGAGCCGACCGGGTGACGCGTAAATGCCAGAGACCGTCCCGACCGCCGAGTGTCCGGCAAGACGGGACAGACGGAATTGTGGTCTAGTCTGGCTGGGGAACCAACTCTGTCCGTTGGTCCCATGTGGCGGGCCTGTGGAAATCTTGTCGGTATAAGAACTTACGTAATAAATACTGAGAACTCCCTGCCCCTCAAATTCTTCAAGACTTAACGGAATTCCAACCGAAGCGTCATTTTTTTGTAATGACAGCTGGACAAGAATCCAATCGCTCGCTGCGAAGACCGGGCTTCGAACGACAACGACAGAACCGCTCAAGGACTGCGCGACATCTCGCGCCGCCTTGTCCCGGACTGCGCGGGACCGGCTTCGAAAATCAAAACGAGCACTTGACCAGGTCTCCCGCGTGGGGGTCTGTTCATGCAGACAAAAGGAGATAAGGAATGGCAGTCAAGGTTAAAGCGATTGCTCTGGCGGCAGCGCTGGCAGTGCTAGGCCTGGCTTCCAGCAGCCGCGCGGCGGTCAGCATCGTGTTTAATGGCGCGGGCTCGACCGCGGCGTTCAATTCCGTGGCGCTGGCTGGAATATGGGGTACCGGCTCGGCTCCGCCGGGACCCTGCGGCAGTAACATCTGGACCCAAAAAAGTGGGGCCACGGCGCACGACAATCGTAACTCTTATACGAATCCTGCAAATTCCATCCCTGACACCACGGGCAACGTCTGGATCGAGTGGGACAATAGCACCTCCCCCACGAAGGTCTGCGCCTATATCGCCGTGGATTCCGCCGTGGGACAGCGCCTCTTCTTCGCCAACCCTCGCGGACAGCTCAACCTGCCCACAGGATTCACGTGCGCCACGCCTCCGGCCGGTAACAACCTCGTGCCCGGCCTTACGGACGCCACTCTGACGACGACCGTGTGCAACGAGATTTTCGGCAACAATGCCGCGACCAGCACCTGCATCACCGGCACGCAGTGCGTATTCAATGCAGCGCCGACGGATATTCGTCCTGAGGACACCTTGTGGGCGACCACGCGGGCCTATGATTCGCTGCCGTCTCCTTATGCCTGCGGCCCTAACCAGACTCTTGGCTACTCGCCCGGCCCGGCAACCGACGTGGGCGTTAACATCAACAGCGCCTTCAGCACCTCCTATGTGACTCCCGTGCTGTGGGCTCTTTCGGGCAACGATCCCATCAGCGGCCTGCCGGTGCAGCCGTGGCAGACGGGGGATGTCGGCGCACAGACTCTCCTCGTGATCGTAAATGTTGCGGATACCTCGACGAACGGACTCGGAAGCAGCCAGCTGAAGAACATCAACACTTGGCAGGTGGGATACATCTGGAGCGGCAACGCCACAACTACGGAGTTTATTGTCCCCGGCGCCACTGAGACGGACGTGACGCCTCTGCACGTCCTGCAACGGGAACCGCTTTCCGGTACTTACAACACCTTCGAGTACAACGAACTGGGTTCGGGCAAGGGCGGCAATTTCAGCCAGGAGTGCGGTGTCACCAATCCTACTGGCGGCTCCCCCTATAACCCTCTGGACCTGACAAATGCCACGACGGGCGGCACTCGCCAGAGAGTAATCGGGAACGGCCAGATGAGCACTGAGCTGGAGAGTGTGGAAGACGGTATCGGCTATGAATTCTTCAGCTTCGGCAACGTCGCCCCGCTGATCGGCCTGGCAAGGTACCTTTCAGTGGACAACGTCGAGCCTCTCTACTCCTCTTACGGCTCCAATCCGAATGGAGGGGGCGTCTTTCCGTCCTGTACCACGCCGCCTTGCAAGCTGACATTCCCGAACGTAGCCAGCGGAGCCTATCCGATCTGGAACGTCCTGCGCGTTACGACGGCGTCACCGGAGCCGGCGACCATCGCGACTCTGTTCGCGGATGCGGAGACTCAGGCCAAGAACGAAATCTCCGACTTCCTGCCGGTGCCGCTGACGATACTGCGCTCGCACTTCACGGATCCTCTGCAAACCAACACACCGGCCAATGGGCTGCTCTGCACTGGACAACTCCAGGTGGGCGGCGACATGGGCGGTCAGATCCTGACGAAGGCTGAGGACGACGACTTCATCGATAACACCGGTGGCTTCGGCGTCGCCAACGGAAGCGGCGGTTGCAACGCTGGCCACGGCGGCACGCTCGGCCAGGAAATAACCAACATCAAGGGCTGGTCTTCCCAGTAACGAAACGAACATTCAGGACAGCGTGGCAGGCTGGCGCAGTCGGGGCCAGCCTGCCTCTGCTTTTGACAAGGAACATTGCGAGATACCGCCAAATCCGCGCCTTACTTTCCAATACACAACTTTAGAATTGCGGCGCTTGTCGAAGTGTATTAGTATGACTAACCCGATTTATATGATCGACTATTTGGGGAGAGTTTCAATCGTGCCACCTATGAGTTTGCGCAACCGTGTGCGGTCGAGCGCCGTTCTCGCCGCCGCATTCCTCCTCGCTGCGGCAAGGGTCCCGGCCCGCCAATCTTCAACGGCGGCGCTGCCGACCGGGGGAAACATCAACGTGGTCCGCACGCCGGAGGACTGGGCTTCGCTGTCGCTCGAAGGGAGCCAGTTGCAAGCCGCTGCGCCGTTTCGCGGGGAGACGGATCAAACAGCCGAGTTCGTTCGCGAGATCTGGCAGGTGCAGTGGCGCAATTACGACCCAATCGATCTGTACGTCATCCGGCCGCAGCACGTAGCGAAGCCGCCGGTGGTTCTTTATCTCTACAGCTTCCCCTCCGAAACGCGACGCTTTCTTGACAACGACTATTGCCGGGGCCTCACCCAGAATGGCTTTGCGGCGGTGGGCTTTGTCTCCGCGCTGACCGGACATCGCTACCACGCTCCCCGTCCGCCGCGGCAGTGGTTCGTGAGCGAACTACAGGAATCGCTCGGGTCGTCCGTGCACGACGTACAGATGGTTCTGAATTACCTCGAGACGCGCGGCGATCTCGACATGACACGCGTCGGAATGTTCGGCGTGGGATCGGGAGCGAGCATCGCCATCCTGGCGGCGGCAGCCGACACGCGCATCAAGACACTCGACGTGCTCGATCCCTGGGGCGATTGGCCCGACTGGATGGCGAAGTCGGCTCTGGTCCCTGAGAATGAGCGAGCTGATTACGTCAAGCCGGAATTCCTCAACAAAGTTGCCGGGCTCGATCCGGTCCAGTGGCTCCCCAAATTGAAGAGCAGGAGCATCCGCCTGCAGGAAGTAGCCACCGACCCGGTCACGCCGGAGATCTGCCGGCAAAAGATCGAAGCCGCGCTGCCGGCGTCGGGGCAGGTAGTCCGCTATGAGGGAGCTTCCGCCCTGTACCAGGTTTCTTCCTCGGGACAGCTCTTTCAATGGATCAAGCAGCAACTGCGACCGCAAACCAAGACGTCGTCCGCGAGCCTGAAGCCGAACTCCCGGCCTGGAGCGCCGCAGCTCAGGGCGGCGCAGCGGAATCTTGCACAGACAGACTAGACTCTAGCGACCACGAGGATATGACGATGCCGAACGACCGCCGCACTTCTACGAGGGCAACCGACGGAGCCGGGTCAAGGTGGACACGCCTCCTGCCGGCAGTGATCTTGTTGCCCGCGGTCGTTTGGGCATTGCTTTCGATGTCCGGCTGCGCCGGTTCGGGCTCGCCGGCCTATGGCACCCCGAGCTCGATCCAAGTGCTCCTGACGCAGGAGCCGGCGTCGCCGTTGGAGATCGCAACGGTCTCACCCGTGATCGCCACCGTGCTCAACGATCCACAGAATATGGGCGTGGACTGGCAAGTGAGCTGCACCGTGGTCAAGTGCGGGACCTTCAGTCCGACGCACACCGCGAGCGGCGCGGTTACCATGTACACCGCTCCCTCATCCGTGCCGTCGCTCTTGAGCGTTTCATCGGCGACCGTGAACCTGACGGCGGTCTCCGTTGCTGATCCTACGAAGAGCGTCACCGTGACGCTGAGCATTGCCGGGGCGCCGATTTCGGTGGCATTTTCCGCGCCTTTGCCGCCGAGCACGCTGCAAACGAACGGCGCAGTGAGCCTGAACGCCACGATCCTCAATGACGTTTCGAGCGCGGGCGTCAACTGGACGCTCTCGTGCGCCGGTACGGGGTCGGCCTGCGGCTCGCTGACATCCTCTCACACGCCCGACAACGGCGGCACTTTGGTCAGCAATGTCTACGTGGCGCCCGCCACGATTCCGTCGGGCGGCGGTTACGTGACCGTTACCGCGACCGCGGCCGCGGACACGACGAAGTCGGCCTCGGCCACCATCCAGATCACCGCGCCGCCGATTACGGTGACATTCTCGCAAGTGCCTTCGACGGTTCCCGCGGGGAGTACCGCGTCCGTTACGGCCACCGTCGCGAATGATCCCTCAAACAAGGGCGTGAGCTGGTCGGTGAGCTGCGGCAGTTCAAGTTGTGGATCGTTCAATCCCGCGGCGACGGCCAGCGGCACGGCAACCACCTACACGGCTCCCACCACGGTGCCCACGGGCAGCACGGTTACGGTCAAGGCGACGTCCGTGGCAAATGCCTCAGTCAGCGTCACTTCGATCGTGACGATTACTTCGCCCCAGTCGGTTTCAATCAGCTACACGGCCGCGCCGCCGTCGTCGCTCCAGACGGGAGCTCAGGCGTCCGTGATTGCCACGGTCGCGAACGACACGACCAACGCCGGCGTGGACTGGACTGTTACCTGCACCAGCGGCGGCTCTGGCTGCGGATCTTTCAGCCTGGCGCACACGGTCAGCGGAGGGGCGACAACATACACGGCCCCGCTGACGTCGCCCAGCAACGGATCTGTCACCATTACGGCCACGGCAACGGCGACCGAGACGTCTTCCAGCCCGGCTACGGCTGTGGCCACGGTAACCATCAACAGCGCCGGTCGCGCCGGGCTGCTGGTTGGACAGTACGCCTTTTCTCTGTCCGGTACCGATACGAAGGGCTTTTACGCCGCTGCAGGCAGCGTGCTTCTGGATGGGAACGGCAACGTCACGTCCGGCGAGCAGGATTTCGCCGATACTGCGGGCGATCATCCCACATCGACTTTGACTGGCACCTACCTGATCAGCAACGACGGCCAAGGCACCATGACGCTCACCAGCACGGACACGAGCGTCGGCGTGAACGGTGTTGAGACGCTCGACTTTGTGGTCGTCAGCACCCAGGAAGCGCTCGTGATCGAGTTCGACACCAGCGCCACGTCGAGTGGGACCCTGGTTCTGCAGAGTCCGAGCAGCTTCTCCCAGATGGGCGTGACGGGTGGCTACTCCTTCACGCTCTCCGGCGTCGACCTTACCAAGGCGGCGGGGACAGCCATGGATCTCGGCGGCGTCCTGACCGCCGATGGCAAGGGCGATCTGACCGGCGTTACCGAGGACATCAATGACGGGGGCGCGGTCACCTCCGCCACGCCCACGGGAACCTATACGGTCCCGGATGCCTTTGGCCGCGGCACTGCGACATTGGGCACAACGGCCACCTACGCGTATTACGTGGTCAACTCCGGCGCGTTCCGGCTTCTCGAAACCGACACCAGCGGGTTGACGGTGGGTTCGGCGTACTCTCAAGGAACGGCCGCTTTCACCGCGGCATCGCTCTCGGGACCGTATGCCTTCACCGCCCAGGGCAAATCCGGTATGGGAGCGCTCGCGATCGGCGGCTTGCTCAGTTTCGACGGCAACGGGAATGTCACCACCGGGACCACGCTCGACGTGAACAACGCCGGGACGGTCGCCAACGGGAGTCCGACCGGAACCTACACGGTGGCGTCCAACGGGCGAGGCACCGTGACGTTGAGTGCGGCGACGGGCGGCGTGGCGCAGTTTGCGGCGTACCTGACGGCCAGCCAGGGTCCGCTGATGCTCGAACTTGACTCGGGCCTGACCAGTGCCGGTGGTGCCGCATCCCAGGCGTCCGGAATCACCGCCGCAACCTTCACCGGCAGCTACGCTGGATTACTCGATCTCCAGCTTGCCTCCGGCGAAGAAGACGCCGAAGCCGAGGTCACGTCGAACGGCGTGTCCGCCTTGACCGGCACGGCCGATCTCAACATCTTCGGGTCTGCGGCGCCTCTGGTGTCGAACACCGGCTTGACCGGCAGTTTCACGGCAAATTCCAACGGCCGGTTCACCGGTACCCTGAGCCTCAGCACCACCCCGGCGACGAATTTGACCGAAGTCTTCTATGTGGTGAACAGTTCGACGGTTCTCTTCACCGATATCGATGCGACCAGCCCCGGAACCGGTCAATTGCAGCTACAGCAGTTCTCCAGCGGTCCCCTTATCACAATTGCCTTCACGCAAGGCGAGGCGCCGCCGGCCACCATGCAGCCCGCAGCCACTGCAATCATGGCAGCCACAGTGACGAACGACACCGGACAGGGCGTCAACTGGACCGTGAGCTGTAGCGGTTCGAGTTGTGGATCTTTCAATCCTGCGCACACCGCGAGTGGCGCCACCACCACGTACACCGCGCCCAATACCAACGTAACCGTCACCATCACGGCCACAGCGGTTGCGGATCAAACCCAGTACGTCACGGCCTCGGTGACGGTGGGATCGGGCTCTCCAACAATTTCGATTGCCTTCACAGCGCCGCCTCCCTCAAGCCTGCAGGTCGGCACTGCGGCTTCAATTAACGCCACGGTCTCGAACGATCCTTCAAACGCTGGGGTCAACTGGAGCGTGACCTGCGGTAGCACTGATTGCGGGGCTTTTACACCTTCATCGCATACGGCAAGCGGCACCGCCGTAACCTACACGGCTCCGGCCACCGCTCCGAGCGGCAACACCGTGACGATCACAGCGGCCGCAGCCGCCAGCCCGTCAACAATTGTCCAGGGAACCACGACAATTACGACCACGCCCCCGCCGCCGCCGACCATCTCCATCTCCCCCGGGCCGTCAAACGGGCAGCTGCAGACCAGCGCCCAGTGGTCGTATAACGCTACGGTCATGAACGACAGCAGCGGTGTCAACTGGACCGTGAGCTGCTCGAACGGTAGCGACGGCTGCGGCTCATTCGATCCTGCGCAGACCACCGACACCGGCAGCACCGTCTATACGGCGCCGAATGCGGTCTCCACCGGTAGCTCGGTCACGGTGACGCTCACGGCAAGCCTCGTCGATGACCCGTCCGTGAGCGCTCAATCAAGCCTCACCATCGTCAGCGCCGGCTCGCCGGGCCTGCTGGGTACCGGTTGGTTCACCTTCTACCTGACCGGCGACGACAGCGCCACCAACAACAGTTCTTATGCGTTGCTGGGCAGCGTCTATTTGAACGGTTCTGGAGGCATCACGGCTCCGAGCGGCAGCGGCAATGCGGGCGAGGAGGACTACGAGGACGCAAGCAACATTTCCTCCCAGGCTCCCATCGGGATCATGGGCGGCAGCTACGTGATCGGACCGGATGGCCGGGGCACGATGACCCTGAACACCAGCGATATGACCCTCGGCATCCTTGGAGTGCAAACCCTCGGCTTCACCGTGATCAGCAGCCAGCACGCTTTGATTACGCAGTTCGACGGTACCGCGGCTGCCACTGGCAGTCTGGACCAGCAGGGCACATCGATTTCCCAAGCTTCCGTGACGGGCGCCTACTCGTTCCTGCTCTCCGGCGTCGATGTCAGCACCGGCGCGAACGCCGGCGCCGGTTTGGCGCTGGGCGGCGTGGTGACGGCCAACGGCGCGGGCGCATTCTCCGGGGTGACTGAAGATGTGAACGATGGCGGGACGGTTTCGAGCAGCACAACCAGCGGAACATTCACCACGCTCGATTCCTTCGGCCGCGGCACCGCCACTCTGGGTTCCGACCCGGCGGACTGCAGCGGCGCGCCCCCGGCGGCTACGTTCGTGTTCTACGTGGTGGATGGCACAGCACTCCGCTTCCTCCAGAACGACAGCTGCGGTCTCACCGCCGGATCGATGTACACCCAGGGATCGAGCCTCGCGACGGGACCCTATGCCTTTACGGTTTCCGGAACGGGTCCGACCACGCCACTTTCAGCCGTGACCGCGGGCGGCATCTTCACCCTGAGCGGCAATACCATCAGCGGGGAGACGATTGACGTTAACAACGCGGGCACGGTGAGCCAGGGCCTTACGCCGGGCGGAAGCTACACGAATCCGACGGGTGGCCGGCTCACGCTCAACTTCGGCACGCTCGCCGCCGGCATCCAGAACTTTGACGCATACCTGACGGCGAGCCAGGGCGTAATGCTCCTGGAGTCCGACGGGACTACGGGCGCGGTCACTACGGGAACTGCCGCGCCCCAAACCTCGGGGATCAACGCCATCGCCAACGCAAACTACGGAGTCGATTTCTACGGCGTCGCTCCCACCGGCAAGTTCCCGGAGACGGCAATCGGGCAGATCTACTCGGATGGCAATTCCCTTCTGGCCGGCGCAGCGGACGTCGAGCAGCTCGGACAGTCTGGTTCTCCCTTCACCGGCAGCTCGTTCTTCGGCACCTTCACGACCTGCGCCTCAGGACGTTGCAGCGGTTCGCTCAGCACCACGCCGACGGGAGCCATCACCGAGAACTTCTATGTTGTGAGCGGCTCCACAGCCTTCTTTATGGAAACGGATACAAACGCCGAGGCTACAGGCGTGATGCAGGCCCAGACGGGCTTCCAGGTTCCGCCGGAAGTGGTGATCACCAGCCCCCCTGCGGCGAGCGTGCAACTGGGCGCGCAAACGACGCTGACGGCGGTCGTCACCAATGACAAAACCAACGCCGGCGTCGATTGGACGCTGGGCTGCTCCGTGGGCGGCACGGCTTGCGGATCGATCACCGCCAACACCCAGAGCGGCGCCCCCGCCACCTACACCGCTCCGGCCACCTTGGGAGGATCGAGCACCTATCTCGTCGTCACTATTACCGGAACATCCGCCAACAACTCAAGCTCCACCTCCAATGCCCAGTTAGTGGCCTATAGTACCTCCGCCGGCGAGCTGGCGGTGATCACCGAATGGCCGTCAACAGTGCTCACCGGATCCTCAGGACCGATCTCCGCGGTGGTGATCAATGATCCGAGCAAGACGCCGACCGTCAACTGGTCCCTCACTTGTGGAGGAACAAGTTGCGGCACAGTACCGCTGAGCACCTCGAGCGGCGCGGAAGGATTCTATACAGCTCCCACCTCGATTCCAGCGCCCACCTACGTCAACGGTGTACCTGAGGGTTCGGTGACGATCACCGCCGCGCCTGCCGACGTCAGCGGCGGGTGCGCGGCAACCCCGGACCCGTGCACCAGCGAGAACACGACGATCACGGGCAACCTCGGCGACATCACGGCGAGTTGGACGTTCGCTCCGCCGGCAACGATCTACGAAAACGCCGACGCTATCATTCAGGCGACTGTCTCCGGTGCCAACGATTCCAACCCGCTGGTCACCTACTCCTGCACTCCAACGGGGACCTGCGGCACATTCACCGCCCCGGGCGGGAGTCCGCAACAGACCCTCACCGTCTCGGACGCGGACCAGGTGACCTATACGGCGCCGGGTTCCACAGGTGCGGTCACCATCACGGCCACGTCCGTCGACGACCCGAACGTTTCCGTCACCGGCAGCTTGACCGTGCAGTCGCCGGGTCTTGTCAGCTTGCTGAAAGGCCAGTATGCGATTTCCTTCAGCGGCACCCAGGCGGACATCAACGGGACCGGGCAGGCGGGCTACTACGGGGTGCTGGGCAGCGTCAACCTGAACGGCCTCGGCGGCGTCACCTCGGGTGAAGAGGACTACTACGTCGCTGCGGTTCCTGCACCTCTGTCAGGAGAAACCAACGCTCAAATCATCACCGCTGGGTCCTACTACACCGTCAATCCCGATGGCACCGGCACCGTGACCCTGGAAACGGTCAGCCCCCTGTGTCTCGGCGTCCTGCAGCAGAACGGCGACTGCTTGCAGACCTTGCAGATTGTGGTCGTGGACTCGTCGCGCGCTCTGGTGATCGAGTTTGACAACAGCGCCACATCGGACGGCAGCATCGACCTCCAGAGCGGCCTGACGTCGAGCGGGTTCCCGTTGAGCAGCATTACGGGTTCTTATGTGTTCACGCTGTTCGGCGTCGATAATTCGATTCCTTCGGAAATCGCGCCCTTCGGGCTGGGCGGCGCCATCACGGCGAATCCCAGTGGATTCTCCTGGAGCGGCACGGGCGATTCCAACGACGACGGCGTCGTGGTGTCCGATGAGACCCTATCCGGCGGATATAACAACGCCTCCAGCGAAGCCCAGCCGGGTAACTGCGGCACGGGCGGCAGCGGAGACACCGACCCCTGCGGGCGCAGCAGCGCCACCATCGTTCTTGGATCGACTACCTACAACATCGTCTACTATGTTGTGAATCAGAACTGGCTCAAGATTCTTGACGTGGACGGCTATGACTTCGCGCCGCCCTTTGTACTGGGCATCGGAGGCATGTACTCTGCTGCCAGTCCGGCGCAGTTGAGCAGCGGCAACTACGTGTTTACCGTCGAAGGCACTCAGTACGACAACACCCAGACCAGCGGACCGCCGGTCGCTGCGGGCGGAATCTTCAACAGCCCTGGAGGCTCGAGCGGCAACCTCAGCAGTGTGAGTCTGGACGTGAATAATGACGGCAAAGCGGACCTGGCGTGCGTGCCCACCGGTACGAGCACGTTCAGCATCGGATCGAACGGCCGCGGAACGCTGACCTTTGGCACGAATACGTGCGCCGGCTCCGATACGTTCTCGAACTTTGTCATTTACCCGACCGCCTCGACGGGTCCGCTCAACGGAGGCGTGCTCATGCTTCAGGTCGATACCAGCAGCTCGCACAAGATCACTGTCACGGCGGGCACGGCATATCCTCAGTCGACGAGCCCATCGTTCAGCGGTACTTACGGCGGAGTCTTCGACTCGATTGTCACCCAGCCTAACTCGTCGGGCGCTAATGCCACCGAGCAGGACATGCTGGGCCAGATTACGGTGAGCAGCAGCTCAATCTGCAGTGGGGGCAGTTCGTGCGGGACGAGCACCGGTGTCTACATCAACCAGGCCAATGTCGTTCAGGCCTTCGGGCCCTACTCGGCGGTCCCGCTTAGTGGGTCTTTCGCGAGCGGCACAAACGGTCGCTACGTTGAGGCCTTCACGATTACGGTGAATGGAACGCCGTATACGCTCAACGAAATCTTTTATGCGGGGGTGAATGCCAACAACGGCGTGCTCTCGCTCGAAACCGACAGCTTCGGTACAGGCAGCCAGTCATTCCAAGGCCCGGGAACCGGAATCATGCAAATTCAAAACCTAAATAACCCTGGCCCTCCTGGCCAAAAGTAGCAGACTCCTGCGTTATTGCCGGAAGGCCGAACGAGCCGCGAAAAAATGAGGGGGTGCGAATTCCCTACACCTCCCAAGCGATCCTTCTGTCTGTTCTCCGGCCTGCAGCCAAACAATCCGCATTGCGGCGTCATTCGCTGATGGCAGCATGAGGGCAACGGGCTCGGACCCTTTTCGCACCGATCGTAACTGCGCCGCTTTGAAACCACCAGTCAGCGGTTTCTCAGGGATTGGAAGCGACGCGACGCGCGTCCTTGTCCAAGATTCGGCAATCCGCCACAAAGAGGAGCCGATGCCCGCGCGTTAGAATTGTCGTCCTCGCCAGAGCAGGCCTTGTGCTACGATGGTGCCGGACGGTCGACGCGAGTTGCGGCACCCGTGTACTTTGCAGATATGAACGATTCCTCTCTCGCCAGCGGCAAGCTCAGGGTTATCCCCCTAGGTGGTCTCGGCGAATTCGGCATGAACATGATGCTCTTCGAGTACGGCGAAGACATCATGGTTGTCGATTGCGGCGTGATGTTCCCTGAGCCGGAGCTGCTGGGCGTGGATATTGTGATCCCGGACCTCACCTACCTGCGCGAGCGGCGCGACCACGTGCGCGCCATCGTCCTGACGCATGGCCACGAGGACCACATTGGCGGGCTGCCTTACGTGCTCGACGAGATTGACGTGCCGGTCTACGGCACGCCGTTCACGCTGGCCCTGGCTCGCTCGCGCTTGGAAGAGCACGGCATGGCGGAGGGTGTCGATCTCCGGGAGATGGCGCCTAAGGCGCCATTTGAGGTGGGGCCATTCAAGGTGGAATTCATCCACCTCACGCACAGCATTATCGATTCGGGCGCGCTCGCCATCACGACGCCGGTCGGCGTGGTGATCCACAGCGGTGACTTCAAGTTCGATCCCACCCCCACCGACGGACGCATCAGCGATCTGCATACTCTGGCGGACTATGGCCAGCGCGGCGTGCTGGCGCTTTTTTCCGATTCCACCAACGTCGAGCGTCCTGGCATGACGCCTTCCGAGCGCGGCGTGCGCGAGCGTTTCGCTGAAATCGCGGCCGAGGCGCGCGGGCGCCTGGTGTTTTCCTGCTTCTCCACGTCCCTGCATCGCATGCAGATCGTGGCGGACCTCGCGCAGGAGTACAGGCGCAGGCTCTGCTTCATCGGGCGCAGCATGCATCGCAACTCAGAGATCGCGCTCAATATGGGGCGCCTGCGCATCGCGCCCGGGGTGCTGGTGACGCCCGAAGAGCTGGCTAGCC
>JASHQD010000363.1 GCA_030037755.1 Terriglobia bacterium | reverse complement strand
AAATCCGCGGTGGGACGATACCTGGAGCCTGTTACTGGCAGAAAATAAAAGGGTTTCCAGCTTTGTTTCTGAAGGGAGCGTTCGCAAAGCCGTAGCGCCAGCCCTCAGGCCGGCAGCCCCGGTCGTTCGCAGAGTCAGGCACCGGGTGCTCAACGCGGTCTCGTCGATCGTCGTAGGCGAGGCCTGGTCCCGCGCCCGAATCGTCTGCGCCTCCAGGATGGCATGCCGGTTGAGCTTCACAGCATTCATGCAGACGCGGGCGTTGCCGGAGCGAGTGCGCGGTCCGATGGATTTCAAGCCGTTCAACCCGCGAGCGGCCAGAGACCTGGGAGTGGCGGAGGAGGTGAATCGCTGAGACATGCCGGAACCTGCAACGAGCCGCAATCGAGCGGGCCGGGGACGGATCGCGTGTCGCTCATTGAGCTGGTATTTAGAATTTAGTACAAAACTAATACGAAGTCAAGCCGGGGTAGAGTGGAAAATCCGGGTGGCCTACTCAAGCAGTCTCCATAAAAGTGTACTCGTGCTGACCGTCCCGGATGATGAGCGCCCGCTTGCCGTCACGCACGCCCACCACGAATTCGAAGGCGCCGACGAAAGTCGGATCGATAGTGATAAACGAAACGGTGCCGTCGTCGTTCTTTCGCGAAGCCACCGCGCTTTTCCACTCGCCGAGATCGAAGATGGTCGTCCCGCCGTCGCTCAGCACGGTGAGATCGCCGAGTTCCCTGCTGGAATAATGCCGGGCCAGGCCTGACGCCAGCCCTGGCGCGGCGGGCACGACTAATCGTTGGCGGTCCTTGGCCATCTCGGCCTTATGGCGCGCGGCCTGGGTGGCGACGTCGCCGGCCGCTTCGGGTTTGCCGTCGAAGACGACCTCGAGCAGGCGGCGCTCGAACGGGCCCAGCAGCATGCCACCGTTATCCGAGTTGGTGAGCAGGACCGCGCCGATGCCGGAGTCCGGCAGGATGTACCAGTTGCTCTTGAATCCCGCCATGCTGCCGCCGTGACTCACCACCGGAACGCCCCACTTGCGATCCACCTCGAGGCCCATGCCATACATGGTGTCTTCCCCCGCTGCAATCTGGGGCGCGCGGCGCGCCAGCAGGTTTTCCGCCGAGACCAATTGCGTGCCGTCGGGCAACTTGCCGAGCGCGAGCTCGAGCTGCGCGTATCGAATCAGATCGGCGGCTGAGGTCCAGACGCCGCCGGCCGGGCGAGCGGGAACGATGGAGTAATTCAAATCCATGCTGGCCACGGAAGGCTTGCCGTCCACATCGTCACCGTGCGGAGTGGCATGATCGCCTGCGAGCGCCCGCGCGTAATCGAAGGTGGTCGATTTCATGCCCAGCGGATCGAAGACTTTTTCCTGCATCGCCCGGTTATAAGCGGCGCCCAGCTCCATGTCCGGATAAAGAACGTGCGCGCCGATGTATCCCGCTGCCGCCGCCATCAGGTTGCTGTACTGGAACACTTCGCCGAACTTGCTGGTCGGCTGCATGGTGCCGAGCAAAGCGAGTTCGGAGAGGGGCGTCGCGTTCTTGAACTCGAACAGCCACTCCAGATCCTGACGCGGGAGCCCAGTGCAGGCGCAGATCAGGTTCTTGACCAGGACCTTCTTCGTCGTCTCGGGATCGCCCAGCTTGAAGTTCGGATAGACGTCGACCACCGGCTCGTCCCAGGCCAGCTTCTTTTCATCGACCAGCTCCGCGAGCAGCAGCGTGGTCATGCCCTTGGTGTTGGACGCCGCCATGAAAGTGGTGTTCTCGTCCACCGGCTCCGGCTTGCCCAACTCGCGCACACCGAATCCGCCCTCGTAGACGACCTTGCCGCCATCCACCAGCGCCAGGGAAGCGCCGGGAATGCCAAGCTCCTGCATGGACGTCTGCACGAACTCTTTCAGTTGCGCGACCCGCGCGGCATCGAGCTCGTGCGCCTGGCGGCCGGCAAAGGTCTCGCGCTGGTAGCCTTTCGGCCGCAGGCTGCTGTAAATCATCGCCAGCGGCGCGCCGCGCTTCTCGACCGTCGGTTCGCTGCCGTCAAGAATGAAAACCGTCCAGGTACTGCCCGCCCGCGATGCGATCACTTGCACCACAGCGCGCTCGTTCGGCGAGGTTTCGTAATCGAACACCTGGCGCTCCTCCCAGCCCTCCCGTGCCGGTCGCGGCGTCACCAGTTTGACGGGCCGCTTCGCTTCCGGTTTGTAGGCGGCCCAGGCGGCGGCGACGGCGGCGCGGGCGTCGGACGCCTGACAGTCGACGATGGCAACATGGGTTTCAGTCTCGGGTGGCGTGAGCACGACCATGTTCTTGCTGGTCTCGATCGACCACCCGGCCGGCGCGGTGAAGGTTGCTCCGCCGGGGGTCGCCCGATGCGTGTCCGCTGTGAGGCGCTCGGCCGGCGATGCTTGCGCGGCAGCCGTTCGCGGCAGAATGCTGAACGCGAGAAAAACTGTCAGGACGATTCGATATCTCCACATAGGATTCACTCCTGCTGTAGCGGCGGTCTATGACCGCCGGCATTCTCTGGAAGGAACGATCGGCGGTCACAGACCGCCGCTACAGGGCGCGTTATTCAATCTTCGACAAACCGATAGCTGGCGTGGCAGTCGTAATCGATGCCGTGCTTCTTCGTCAGCTCCTGGATGTATCGCAGCGTCGCTTTAGTATGCGGACCCACGCCTTCATTGGTATGGAGCAGCATCTCCTCGAGACAGCTATTGACGCTCATGCGCTTGTGCTCTGCGAGATCCCGGAGCAGCGCCGCCAGCCGCTTCTCCAGGCGCACGGGCACGTCAACCCGCTCGATTTTGACCGGCGGGCCGGCGTTGAGCAGGGGATGCCCAAACGCCAGGTTGTGGCCATAAAGGTCGCGGACGGCATAGTCGCGGAGGCCATACGGCCTGTCGCCGATAGGCTGCGCGATTTCGACGCCGGTCGACCGGTGAAACTCATACAACTGGTCGGCGTCGGCTACAAGGAAGTAAGCCGCGCTGATATCGGGACTGGGCATGGGCGTGCCTTTCGCCAGGAAAACCCGGACGTTGCCCAGGCTCACACCGGCGAAGGTCGGCGGGTCGCCGCCCCAGGTGAATGACTTCTGAAGGCCGAGCTTCTTCACGTAGAAATCGACGGCCGTTGGAATGTCACTCACAGCCAAGCCGGGGTTGAGATCGTCGCATTCGACACGCGGCGGGGTCAGGTCGCTCATGATAGATTCT
>JASHQD010000362.1 GCA_030037755.1 Terriglobia bacterium | reverse complement strand
GGGCGACAATCGAGCGCAGGTTATCGAGCTCCGCCTTGTTCGGCGGGAGCGCCGTCACCCGACTGTCCGCCAGTAACTTTGCCCAGCTCATGACTGTTGCCTAACACAAAGAGCTTGGGCTTGTCCAATACCTGCATCAGAAAATGATCGCCCGCGGCGCGCTTTCGGCCGAATTCCGCCTGCGTATAGACCGTCGGGTTAATCTCCCGGCCCAGCAATTCCCGAGCGCGGCGCAAGGGCACGGCCAGCTCCGCGGGCGAGGCGTCTCCCACGACCATCAGGTCAATGTCGCTGTCGCTTTGTTCGCTCCCCGCGGCGATGGAGCCATAGACAAAGGCCATCACCAGCTTCGCCGCAAGCGGTTTGAGAGCCTGCGCCAGCACATCGACCAGGCCCGCCGTCTTGAGCAACAAACCGCGCAGGTCGGGAAAGACGGGCGAATCCCGGTTGGCCTGGTAGTAGACCATATGGCCCTGCCGGTACGTCTTCAGGATGCCGGCTTCGCTCAGCGCCTTGAGCTCGCGCTGCAGGCTGGAGGCGGGCACTCCCATCCTGCGCGCCAGCTCCGAGACGTACCAGGCCTTCTCCGGCCGCGCGAGCGTGGCCGCAAGGATGCCCTGGCGGGTTTTGGGCAGCAGCGCATCGAGGGTCCTCGGCTTTCGCATATTGCGTGATTATATACGCTATTTGCGTACACCGCAATCGGTTTCGCGGTGGGCGTTTTGGCCGTCTGTAACCCGCACGTTTTGGTATGCCCGTCCGCATTGATCGCATGCAGCAGGTGTCCTCGATCGAATTCCAGCTTGAATCGCACCTCAAAGTAAGTTAAAAACCGAGAGGGTAACCCCATGCGGCGGATAGCACCGTCGGAAAAGGACAGCGCCACCACCACGCTTGAAAAGAGTCTGTGCGCTCATCGACCTTTGTCAACGGAGCTGCCACGCGCACCCTTGAGAAACTGCCCGAACACAGCTGACAATCGGACCTCGGCGAGGTGCCCCACTCACGGGAGAGCGATTGCAGCTGGCGGACGAGGCCGTTACTTATGTACTGCACCCTTTTCCGTCGCCTGTGGTCGCAGGAGATATCTCCCCGGACTATGCGGCTTGTCCGAATTGAGGTTGCGTTCCCAGTCTCCTGTCCCAGTGGTTCGCGATATAAAGCAGATCGAGAGAGCCCGGTCTCTGGGCAGCGCGAGTGAATGCTCGTAGATTGATCACTGTGACTTAGCGCACTGACTTCTGGCACAACGGACTAGCCTAGCAACTTGGCGTCTCAGCGAATTCATGTTTTATGCTCATTCCAGGAACGACCGCGGCGAGTGGCAGGGCCTAGTTGACCATTTGAACGCCGTGGCCGAAGGTGCGGCGCGCTTTGCGGCGCGATTCGGTGCCTCCGAGCTGGCGCGCTGGGCAGGCCTTTGGCATGACCTGGGAAAGTTCCATCCGGACTTTCAGGCGTATCTCGCTGACCCTACTGTTCTGCATGGACCGGACCATAAGGCGGCCGGGGCGCTCATGGCCGAACGCGCGCACGCCGATGCCCTCGCCTTCCTACTCCAAGGCCACCACGGCGGGCTTACGTCACCGACCGCACTGAGGCTGTGGCTGCACGAGAAGAGCAAGCTCGCGGCGCCCGAGCTCGCCCTCAAAATCGCGCAGGGCGAGATGCCGGGTGTCGAGCCCCCCGCGCCTCTACCTTTCCCCGCTCACCTAGACTCCGAGTTGGCGCTGGACGTTTTCCTGCGGATGCTCTTCTCCGCCTTAGTGGACGCAGACTTCCTCGACACGGAGCGCCACTTCAACCTCGCGCAGTCCATGCAACGCACGGTGCCGGCCGACCTGAGCAACCTGCTGGCGCGGCTCAAGGCCAGTCAAGGGACGATGACGGGCAAGCTCGCCGACCCGTTGAATCAGGCCCGTAACGAGGTTTACGAGGCCTGCCTCGGGGCGGCCTCGCAGAGACTCGGCTTTTTCCGGCTGACGGTCCCAACCGGCGGCGGCAAAACCCGGTCGTCGCTGGCCTTTGGTCTGGGCCACGCCGTCGCCCACGGGCTCGACCGCGTGATCGTCGCCATTCCCTACACCAGCATCATCGAGCAGACGGCGGCGATCTACCGCGAAGTGCTGGGTAACGACGCGGTGCTGGAGCATCACAGCGGCGTGGGGGGTGCGGAAGACACGCAAAACCCGTCTCCTGAAGAGATGTGGCGACGGCTGGCCTCCGAAAACTGGGACGCACCTGTTGTGGTCACGACCACGGTTCAATTCTTCCAGAGTCTTTTCGCGCGGGAAACCAGCCGTTGCCGCAAGTTGCACAACATCGCCGGGAGCGTAGTGATTCTGGATGAGGTTCAGACCTTGCCCGTACGGCTACTCGACCCGATTCTGGATATGCTGCGCCACCTTGCGGCGCGCTATCGCGTGAGCGTGCTGCTGTGCACGGCCACGCAGCCCGCGCTCGATGATAGCCCCTACCTTAAAGGATTGCCGGATGTCCGTGAGATTGCCCCGGCGCCTCACCGGCTGTTCGCCGCCCTGCAGCGCGTCACCTACGACTTCGACAGTATCCGAAGCGGTACCACCATGGCCTGGGACGCGGTAGCGGCTGAGATGCGCAACGCCTCGCAGGCGCTCGCCGTAGTCAACACCAAGAGGGATGCGCTGGCGCTACTCGATGCCCTTGGAGACGAGGAAGCTTTCCACCTTTCTACGCTGATGTGCGGTGCCCACCGGCGTGACACGCTAGCAGAAATCAAAACGAGGCTCGCGCTAGGGCAGCCGTGCCGTCTAGTTTCCACTCAAGTTGTCGAGGCGGGTGTGGATATTGACTTCCCCCTGGTACTGCGCGCTCTCGGTCCCCTGGACCGGATCGTGCAGGCGGCGGGGCGGTGCAACCGAGAGGGCCGCCTTAGCCCCACAGAGGCGCGTGTGGTGGTGTTCAATCCTGAGCAATCGGCGCACCTCCCACCCGGCGAGTACACATCCGCGACACGCACCACTGAGACACTGTTGCGTTCGCCCGGCTTTGACTTCCACGACCCAGATCGATACCGCGTTTACTTCGAGCACCTCTACGGCGCGGTTGATTTAGACGCTGAGGGCATCCAGGCATGCCGCACGCGGCTGGATTTCGAGGTCACTTCGGAGCGGTTCCGAATGATCGAGGAGGACACAGTCCCCGTTGTGGTCCGGTATCGCGGTCCGAGCGGCCGGGACGAGTCTGTGGACCGGCTCATCGAGCGCCTTAAGGGCCACCCCGCTGCTCTTACCCGCGGCTTTCTTCGGACGCTTCAACCGTATCTCGTGAGTTTGCGGCGGCGTGAAGCCCTAGGCGGCCGCTCGGTCCACGAAATTCGGTCTGGACTCTACGAGTGGACGGGCACCTACCATTCGTTGCGCGGGGTTTCAAGTGACCATCTGGACCCGTCAGGGTTGGTGGTATAATCCCCGCTCTTACCCAGGGGTTTCCCCGCACCGTCTTTGGAGAGAGCTGTCATGTTTAGCCATCCTCCGCTCGAGGTCAAAGTCTGGGGCGATCTCGCCTGCTTTACGCGGCCCGAGATGAAGGCCGAGCGCGTGACCTACGCTGTGCTCACGCCTTCGGCCGCGCGCGGTGTTCTGGAGGCTATTTTCTGGAAACCGGAGTTCTCATGGCAGGTGCGTGAGATTTGGGTCCTCAAGCCGATCCGCCACTTTTCGATCTTGCGTAATGAGGTTAACAGCAAAGCTGCCCTGGCGACCGTTCAAAGCTGGGCGCGAGATGGAGGTGGTTACTTTGCCGAGGACGATCGAGCCCAGCGTCACACGCTCGCCTTGCGCGATGTGGCGTATCTCATTAAGGCGGACGTAGCGCTGCGCAAGCACGCCACCGAGGATATCGCCAAGTACCGCGACCAGTTCCGGCGGCGCGTGAACCACGGGAGGTGCTACCACCGGCCCTATCTTGGGTGCCGGGAATTTGCAGCCTCATTTGCGGCGCCGGAGGGCGGCGAGCAACCTATCACCCTCGACGACGATCTCGGCCGCATCCTCTTTGATCTTGACTATACGGATGGCGCTGCCAGCCCCCGGTTTTTCAGTGCACGGCTGGAGCACGGAATTCTTCGGGTGCCGGCCGAGCTGTACCTACAGGAAGGCTGACTGAAGATGCTTCTCGAAAGATTGTCCAACTACTTCGATAGGCTCGGAGAAGCTGCTCCCTCGATGTACGAGAAGGTTCGAATTCGGTGGTTGATCGACGTGGACAGCGCGGGCAAGCTTCAGGGCTTTGTTCCTACGTCCTCCGGCCAAGCCAAAGGGAAGGACCGCGGCAAGGAGTTCTTTGCGCCCCACTTGGCCCGATCTTCCGGCGCGGTCGCAAAGCTTTTGGCCGACACCGGCGAGTATGTTCTCGGCATAGCCCGTGAGAAAAGCCAGCCGGCGCGCGTCGCAGAGTGCCAGCGGCTGTTCGTCGAAGAGGTCGCAAAGTGTGTCGAGACCACAGCTGAGCCAAGCGTGGCCGCTGTCCTGACCTTTCTCCGGGCCTGGCAGGCGGACGCCAGCGGTGTTCCCTCAGAGTTCGACCCGGCGGATGTGTTGACCTTCCGTGTTGATGGCGTCCTCCCGATCGAGCTGGCTTCCGTGAGGCACTATTGGGCCGAGCGCGTGACTCCCTCGGGCGAAGGGCCGGAGCAAACCGGGAAAACCATGCAGTGTCTGATCTGTGGGCAGCAACGTCCTGCGGTCAAGCGGCTACGTTTCAAGATCAAGGGTATTCCGGGCGGACAGACGGCAGGCAACGCACTGATCTCGGCAAATTCCTCCGCGTTCGAGTCCTACGGGCTGAAGGCTTCCCTCATCGCCCCCACCTGCGAAGAGTGCGGCGAACACTTCAGCAAGGCGGTGAACGCTTTGCTTGAAGGTGAAGGGACTCACCTGCGCATTCCACCAGTGGTCTACATCTTCTGGACCCGCAACGAGGTGGCCTTCAATCCGGCCCGGTTGCTCTCCAATCCCGACCCCGATGAGATCAAGGCATTGATCGAGTCAGCCTGGACTGGCGAGGCCGCAGCCGTGGACGTGCAAGACACTGCCTTCTACGCGACGGCCTTTGGTGCGAGTGGTTCGCGGGTGGCGGTCCGGGACTGGATCGACACCACGGTCGCCAGGGCCGGAAGCAACCTCGCGCGCTACTTTGCCTTGCAGCGCCTCGTGGACTGGGACGGGAGGCCGGGGAAACCTCTCGGCCTATATGCGCTCACGGCTTCCACTGTGCGTGACGTAGCCAGAGACCTGCCGGCCTACGTGCCGCAGGATCTGTTGCACATGGCCTTGAATGGCGGGCCGCTATCGACGGACCTTATGTTTCGGGCTGTCCGTCGCAATCGCGCCGAGCAGTCAATTACGCGGCCCCGCGCCGCACTTATCAAGATGGTTTTGCTTTCTCAGCAATCTGGATTCTCCCAGGAGGACAAAATGGAGCGGCTCGACCCCGGGAATCAACACCCAGCCTACCTCTGCGGCAGGCTGATGGCTGTTTTGGAGGGCGTGCAGAGGTCAGCGTTAGGCGATGTGGGAGCGAACGTCACGGCGCGCTACTTCGGCACCGCCTCTTCGGCGCCCGCGTCCGTGTTCGGCACGCTGCTGCGTGGCGCACAAAACCACCTCGATCGCCTGAGGAAAACCAAGAAGGGAACCTACGAGGCGCTGGAGCGACGGCTAGAGGAGGTCACTAAGGGCCTGCCCGCCTTCCCCAGGGTTCTCACGCTGGAGGGGCAAGGCCTTTTCAGTCTCGGTTACTATCACCAGCGGGCTGCGGAACGTTCGGACCGAGCCGCCGCCCTCGCTGCCAAAGCGGCCAAGGAAGCGGCGCAGGAAGAATCCAACCAAGAATTGGAGGGAGGAAACCAATGAGTGATGGGGTTCATACCGATGTCAACCGGCGCCACGACTTCGTACTACTCTTCGACGTGACAGACGGCAATCCAAACGGAGACCCCGACGCCGGGAATCTGCCCCGAGTTGATCCCGAGACCATGCAGGGGATTGTGACCGATGTCTGCCTGAAGCGGAAGGTGCGCAACTACGTTGACACGACGCGCGGGAACGAGGGGCGGTTCAAGATCTACGTGCAGAACAAAGGTATCGCTCTGAACACCCTGCACCAGCGCGCTTACGCCGAGCTAAACGTGAAGTCAACCGGTTCAAAGCAGAAGCGCGCCGACATCGACAAGGTCAATCAGTGGATGCGCGAGAACTTCTACGGACATTCGGACCTTCGGTGCCGTCATGACTACCGGGGTGAACTGCGGTCAGGTCCGCGGCCCGATGCAGTTGACCTTCGCGCGCTCGATCGACCCGGTGGTGCCGCTCGATGTCTCCATCACCCGCGTGGCGATCACTCGCGCCGAAGATGCTGATGTAGTGGAGGGCGAGGAAGGTAAGGAGGGCGGTGGCAAGCACACAGAGATGGGTCGGAAGGCGCTGCTGCCTTACGGGCTCTATCGCGGATACGGATTCTTCAATCCCTTCTTCGCCAAGATCTCCGGGTTCTCTTCGGAAGATTTTTCCGTTTTCTGGGAGGCTCTCCAGAAGATGTGGGACCTGGACCACTCCGCGAGCCGCGGCTT
>JASHQD010000361.1 GCA_030037755.1 Terriglobia bacterium | reverse complement strand
TTGGTGGCGTCGATCTTGCCGCACCCGAGAATCTGGATCTTCTTGGCAAGATCTTTGGCGCGAAGCACGTTCCTCTGCGATTGCTCGGGAGGATCAGGGACCAGCGGGAGTTTCACAGGCCTGACTGGCAGGCAGTTATTGAGTCTGTGCCCGAGGAACTTGAGGACTTCGACTTCTACTTCGACTTTGTTCTTGGCCAAGTGGGCCGACTAAAAGCCCTTTGGGAAGAATAAACGCCAGTTAGGGTCGTACTCTCGATCACGCATGTCGTGGGCGAGGTAAAAGTCGTACTCGAGTCCAAGCTTCTTGAGTCGCTGGTACTGGCTTGCATCAAATCCCGCCCGCTGCATGTAAAAGCCGATGGCTTGATGGTACGGGTAGGCGTAGTCGAGTTTCTTCAGCGTCGCGATGAGAGTTCCAACGGAAATGCGATCCTTCGCTCGATTATAAGCCTCAAGAATCTGATAGACGCCACCCCCGTATAAGGGTCGGACGGTCACATCTATCAGGGTTCGCTCCACTTTTGTCACCGGAAGAGATATACCATCAACCACCAAGGGGGCCACTTCGAGTTTGCCGGTCTGCTTCCCATTGATGAGCACGAAACGAGTTTTGTTCCACCGAAGCACGGCCCTCGTTTGTCGCTGCTTGGCCGCAAACGCTCGATGCATCGCTTCCTGCGATAGAGTCTGCCGCGGTGAGCTTCGTTTCTCTCCCTGCTCATGGTTTACGTAGATGACACTTGAAAGCTGGTCGGTAAGACCGTGAAGAAACAGTGCGCTTCCATGGCAAAGGTACGAATCACGGACGAGCGATTGGCCGACCTCAAGAGGCGTTGCATCGCGCCAAGCGTAGCGGACGATCGGGCGATGGTCTGAAAAATTCACGTATTCGGCGGTCACCCTGGTAAGAAAGGCGTTCTCTGTCAGGAACGTAATGAACTCGGTGACATTTGTTCTCGTCGCCAGTTGTCCGCTCCGCTGAAGGGAGGAGAGGATGTCTTGTAGGGCCGATAGGCTGTAGACTCGCCCGCGGTGAGCGTCGAAGAGTTCAACGAGTTGCTTCTTGAGAAGTTCAATGCGAGAGGTTTTTCCACGCCGGTTCAAGTTTGCCTCCTAGATGGTATATATACCATCTAGGAGGATTAGAAATCAAGCTGGTCGCGTATCTGGCCTTCCTTCACGAGATTAGGACGATCGCTGCGTCGGCACATCAGGTATATATACTCTGATGTGCCGACCCTTGTTAAAGAAAACTTCCCTGACAATGGTTTCAATTTCTTTTCCCATATTTTGAACCAACCGGATTCATCCATACGCCGTCCCGGTGTGTCCTCAGCCAGCTGCCGAGTTGGTATATATACCAACTCGGAACGCAGATTTGCGTTTCGATTGATAAAGCCAAGTCAAATAAGCGTATTACAGCTAAGTTAGTCATCGGCGTCAGGTATATATACCTGACGCTGTTGAATTCGGGTCTTCGCCCTCGGCCATCAGGCCAAATTCGCTCATGACTTGGGATTCTCGTTCAGCAGCGCCATGCCACGCCGCCGGACATCGTCGGCGAGCTGCTTTGCTTCGTCGGCAGTCGTCACTCTGCGTCCCTCGCCGCGCGCGAGAGATTCCTCTGCCCGATCGACCGCCGCCAGAATCTCGAGGCGCCGGCGCTCGCGGTCCTCCCACAGGCCAAGGGCTTCGCTAACGGCATCTTCTTCGCGCCGAGGCCGGCCGGTCGCGATCGCCTCACGCACGAAAGCCTTCTGATCGGGTGTGAGTTCCACTTCCATGCACCCAAGCGTAGTGAGCGGCGAGGCGCCTGTCAAGGAACGCTGTGCAAGGCAGGGATCTCAGGCTGGCACCTTTTGTCGAGAGTATGAGAAGTTGTAAATCGCGCAAAAACGTCTGCACAGCCCGCCTCGCGGCCGAAACCGTCTCTTAAAGGCAGCATGCCATGTAACCTCTACGGCACCCCGGCCATTCTGGCGAAGTCAAACCGAAGTCAACCCCAAGAGCGCTCTTGCGCAACTTCTTTGATCTTAGACACTTCAAATCACCGGCGAGGTTTGGCTAAGGGCGTGCTTCCTCACACGTGGCTGTAACGTTTTCCTGAGGAGTCTCTCATGCTTCGCCCGACTGCGACTCTCGAAATCGACGCCCAATGCCGAGGGCCGAAAGACGAAGAGGGCGTCTATCTGGCGGAACTCGCAGACGGCGAAGCGATCGAAGTGGAAACAAGGAACCATCGCTACACGCTTGTGAAAAGCGCCCCCGGCCAGGCGCGAATCTCGGGTCATCCGAGGCTTTGCCCGGAGCCCGTCACCGTGGAAATTGACGGGTCGGCCGGTCGCGGCATCGACCTCAAGCCCGGGTTCATTGGTCGGGGGATGCACCTGATCTTCGAGCATCCGACCTATCACACTGTGACCACTTCCCGCATTCTCGACATTCATAAGGTCGGGTAAAAGCCCTGGTGTCTTGAGATTTGCGTTCATTTGGGCGCGCTGCAGTGCTCGGATATCGATGCCATCGCGCCGCGGCTCGCAGCAACCCGCTGGTATGCCTTCTGCGCGTACCTGTCGCAGGCACACGATCTGGCCAGGTTGGCACAGACCTTTTGTCGAGAATGTGAGAAGTCGTGAATCGTGCGAGAAGGTCATGCGCCAGCCCTGGCCCCGTCACTACGGCCGAATGCCGCTCCGCCAGGTCAAGTCAGCAGTGCGGCATGGCCGTCTGTTCTGTTTTTTCAATGCAGATCTTAGCGCCCGGAACTCGAGCCGGACACCGGCCTCAACAGGTAGCCGACCAGGTCCCCGGTACTGTTCTCCATCGCCAAGCCGGTGATCTCCCCGCGATCATTGATCCCACATGCGGTCAGCAGATACAGCGGGGAGTCAGGAGGAATCAGCGTGTTGAGGTCGGTCGGCTCCCCGTTCACGACCACGAAAGCGCGCAGGCTTGTTAACGTCGGCTGTGAGACGCCCGTCACCACACCCGCATCGTTGATTGCCAGGGCGACGCTGTAAGTGTCTCCCGAAACCGTGCCCACGTCCTGCATCCCGGTGTTTGGGCTCCAGACGAAGCCGTGAAAGACGGCGTCGCCCGCCAAGTCTGAGACGCCCACCACTTGGCCCCGGTTATTCATTCCATGGGCCTGGTTTCCGAACTCGCCACCCAGGCTGCCCAGATTGGTTACGGTGCCATCGCTCTGCCAGAGCAGGGCGTGTACCGGTGAGAGATAGAGACTGTTGACAGGGTTGAAGGTCGAGCACGTGCCCGAGGCGCCGGCCATCTGGCCCTGGTCGTTGATGGCTACGGCGAATCCATCCGGATCGCCGCCGTAGGTGGGGAGCTCTTGAATCTGGCCGTTCCTCCAAACCGCAGGCTCGTCTTGCAACACCTGATATTGACCCAAGGTAGGATCATAGGGCGGGCAGGTCGAATCCGTGACCGCTGTCTCCGCCGCACCAGCGATCGCGCTGTCGTTGTTGATCGCATTGGCCGCTCCGTTGTAGCCTCCAAGAGTAGTGAGCGGAGTCATCGAGCCGTGCTGCCATAGGAAACCCAGACATGTTGTACCCGACCACGGAGCCCCTGAGGCATAGAATCCGCAGAAGTCTTCGCCGTTCGGGTCTGAGTTCGAGGTTTCAGCCTCACCCACGACTTGGCCGATGGCGTTTGGTGAACCAAACACTGAGCTGTTCAGCCCCCCGAGGGTGCCGAGATCTCTCGTGTGTCCGTTTTGCCAGAGGGTCGCGTGCCAGTCTCCGTCGGCCAGGCTCGCCTGCCCGCTGACCACACGTTTGCTGTTCACGGAAAACGCCTGGCTGTATGTCCCCCCCAAGGCGCCAAGATCAATCACATCATAGCGTGGCTGTGTACTTGGTTTCTGGGCGGCCGACCGGACCGTTATTGCCGCCAGCATGCCCAGCGTAAGAGCGAATAATCTGGATCTCATGTTTTCTCCTTTTCAGTTCACCCGCAGATCAGAGCGACCTTCCGTCGCTTTCACCTGAAATAGGCGCAAATCGCAGGAGGAAACTATCCCGCTGGGTCACTTATTTCCTGGAAGGAGCTATAATTTGACCGCGTTGAGCCATGCGTCCCAACATAGCGAAGAGCAGGAGAAGATGCCTTCAGTTGGTGAGGTGAGCGGACTGCTTCAGGCTTGGACTGCCGGTGACCGAGGGGCGCTTGACCGCCTGACGCCTGTGGTC
>JASHQD010000360.1 GCA_030037755.1 Terriglobia bacterium | reverse complement strand
GGCCGGCAGTCTCTACTTCGATCAGCACACAAGGCAGGAATGGCTGGAAGAACTCCGGGTTTCCGGGCGCATCTCGGACCGGGTCGGCCAAGGCCGGAAAAAAGACGGTTCGGCGTTTTGGGTATCAATGAGCATGCACTTCGTGTACAGCGATACCGGTCGCGTTGTGGGCTACGAAGCGATCGTACGCGATATCTCGGCGCGCATGCAGGCCGAGGAGGCGCTGCGGGAAAGCGAAGCGCGTCTCAAGGAGATTTTCGCTTCGGTGCCGACGGGAATCATGGTCATCGACCCGGACAATCATCGGATTGTAGACGCCAATCCGGAGGCCCTGCAGGCGATCGGGCTGCCACTCGAGAGCGTGGTTGGCGAGGAGTGTCACAAGTTCATTTGCCCGGCAGATCGGGGAGATTGCCCGGTAGCCGATCTTTGCCAGAGAGTGAACCAATCGGAACGCGTTCTGTTGACGGCCAGCGGTGAGAAGCGGTCCATCGTCAAGACTGTGGTACCCATCTTCATCAACGGCCGAAAGCACCTGCTGGAAAGCTTTGTCGACATCACTGAGCGCAAGCGCGCTGAGGAGACGCGGGCGCTGCTGGCCTCAATCGTCGAGACCTCTGAGGACGCGATCATCGCCCACACGCTGGACGGCAAGATCGCGAGTTGGAACCGTGGGGCTGAACTGGTTCTGGGGTACCGTCCCGATGAGGCTATCGGACAGTCGACCAGCATGATCATCGCGCCCGAACAACGGGAGAGGTGGCGCGAGGGTCTGACTGCGCTGGCACGCGGTGAAAGCCTGTCGAATATTGAGGGCACAGGGCTCAGAAAAGACGGCCAGAGGGTCGAGGTCTCCGTTTCAATTTCGCCGATCCTGGACGCGGCCGGGCGCGTCACCGGCAGCGCGGCCATTTTCCGCGATATTACGGCACGCAAGCGGGCCGACGAAGCGCGGGCCTTCCTCGCCTCGATTGTGGAATCTTCCAGTGACGCCATCGTGGGAAAGACCCTGGACGGAACCGTTGTGAGTTGGAACCGGGGCGCAGAACTGCTGTATGGCTACCCCGCTGATGAGGTGATCGGAAAGTCCGTTTCCCTTCTCGCGCCGCTAGGCCGCGGGTCAGAAATACAGCAGATCCTGGAGCGGGTCAAGGCGGGAGAAACCATTTCGAATTTCGAGACATCGAGAACGAGAAAAGACGGGGCCGCGGTCGATGTCTCTCTGACCGTGTCTCCCATCCGGAACGCCGCCGGCGAGATAACCGGTGCGGCGACGATCGCGCATGACATCACTGAGCGAAAGCGAGACCAGGAAGCGCTGCAGGCGAGCGAGGAACAATTCCGGCAGTTGGCGGAGAACATTCGTGAAGTCTTCTTTGTGAGCACGCCGGAACCTGTGCGCGTGACCTACGTCAGCCCCGTGTACGAAGAGATCTGGGGACGGCCCCGGCGGGACGTCTATGAGCGGCCGGCGGCGTGGATGGAGTGCATTCACGAGGAGGATCGCGACCGCGCCGCGGCTGTCTTCGCCAGGTCGCAGTCCGGCGAGGCGACGGATGTCGAATACCGGATCGTGCGGCCGGACGGCTCCGCTCGTTGGATCCGCAACCGGACCTTTCCCATTACAGACGGCGATGGCCGGTTCTACCGGGTTGTCGGAACCGCGGAGGACATCACCGAGCGCAAGATCGCCGAAGAACAGATGCGGCTGTTGACCACCGCGCTGGAGTCGGCCGCCAGCGGCGTTACTATCACCGACCGCAGGGGCCGCATCCTCTGGGTGAACCCCGCGTTCACACGCCTGACGGGCTACTCCTCCGCCGAGGTCGTCGGCCAGAATCCGCGCCTTTTGAAGTCTGGAGCGCAGGATAGCGCCTTCTACCACGGCATGTGGGATACCATCCTGGCGGGAGCCGTCTGGCAGGGAGAACTGGTCAACCGCCGCAAAGACGGGTCCCTTTACACCGAGGAGATGACCATCACGCCGGTGCGCGGCGCCGTGAAGGCCGTGAGTCACTTCATCGCCATTCGGAGCGACGTCAGCGAGCGCAAGCGCGGTGAGCAGGCCCTGCGCGAGAGCGAAGAGCGCTATCGGGAGCTGTTCGAGAACGCCAGCGATCTGGTGTACACCACCGATCTCGAAGGCCGCATCACGTCGATCAATCGCGCGGCGGTGCAGACCACAGGTTACTCGGCGGACGAAGCCACAAGAATGACCTGGCAGCAAGTGGTGGACGCCCGTCATTGGGAGCGGGCCAAGCGGAGCTACGCGCGCCTGCTCGCCGGAGAGCGCACGGCGACGTACGAAGCGGACATCGCCACCAAAGACGGACGCCGCGTGATGCTCGAAGTAATGCCCCGCCTGGTCTACAAAGACGGAGAGCCTGTCGCCATGCAGGGCATCGCGCGCGACGTCACGGGCCGGAACGCAGCCGAAATGGAGTTGCGGCACGCGCAGAAACTCGAGTCCGTGGGACGCCTTGCATCCGGGATCGCTCACGAAATCAACACCCCGATCCAGTTCGTGGGCGACAATACGCGCTTCCTGCAGGATTCGTTCGGCGGTCTGGAGACGCTGCTCAAGAAGTACCGTGACCTCCGGGAAGCGGCGGCCGGCGGCGCCGTCGCTCCCGAGCTGATCGAAGAGGTCAGTCGAACGGAAAAGGAATCGGACTGCGAATACTTGCTGGAGGAGATTCCCAAGGCGCTGTCGCAGACCCTTGACGGTGTGAACCGCGTTGCGACCATCGTCCGCGCCATGAAGGATTTCGCTCACCCCGATGGCACGGAAAAGGCGGCCGCCGACATCAATAAAGCGCTGCTGAGCACCTTGACCGTGGCGCGAAATGAGCTGAAGTACGTAGCCGACGTCGAGACCCAGCTCGGCGATTTGCCTCCCGTTGTCTGCAATATCGGCGACTTGAACCAGGTATTTCTAAACCTTCTGGTGAACGCCGCTCACGCCATCGCCGAGAAAGTGGACAAGACCGGGACCAAAGGCCAAATTCGGGTGCGGACAGCCCGGGAGGACGGTAGCGCCGTGATTACCATCGCTGACACGGGCTGCGGCATACCGGAGGCCAACCGGGCGCGGGTGTTTGACCCCTTCTTCACCACCAAAGAAGTGGGGCGTGGAACCGGACAGGGCCTGGCGATTGCCCGTTCGGTGGTGGTGGAACGGCACAAGGGGACGCTGACTTTTGAGAGCGAAGTGGGAAAAGGCACGACCTTCTACATCCGCTTGCCTCTCAGCCCTGTAGAGTGCGGGAAGGATGCGGGTGCAGTATGAGGCGCGTGCTCTTTGTAGACGACGAACCCAGGATCCTGGACGGCCTTCGCCGGCTGCTGCGCCCTCTGCGCGAAGAGTGGGAGATGGCGTTTGCGCCCGGCGGCGAGAGTGCGCTGGCCCTGCTGGATGCGCATCCGTTCGATGTGATTGTCTCCGACATGCGCATGCCGGGGTTGGATGGCGCCGCCTTGCTGAATCGCGTCCGCGATCAGTATCCGCAGATCGTGCGCATCGTGCTCACGGGTCAAACGGAAATGAACACTGCCCTGCGGGCGGTGCCGGTCGCTCATCAATTCCTGGCCAAGCCTTGCGATCCCGGGGTACTGCGCGTCGCCATCGAGCGCGCCTGCCATCTCCAGTCGCTGCTCAACGACGATGCCATTCGACAAAACGTAGGCGCCATGGGAGACCTGCCGTCGCTGCCTCGCACCTATCACGACTTGACGCGCGCGCTGGCTGACCCGGACGCTTCTCTTCAGAAGGTTGCCAGAATCGTCGAACGCGATGTGGGAATTTCGGCCAAGATTCTGCAATTGGTGAACTCGGCGTTCTTCGGCCTTTCGAATTCCGTAACCAGCGTGCAGAGCGCGGTCAGCTACCTGGGCATCGCCACGCTGAAGAACCTGGTGCTCTCCGTGGAGATATTCCGTGTATTTCAACCCAAGCGCGCCCTGAGGGGATTCAGCCTCGAAGGCCTGCAGTACCATTCCAGGCTGACCGCGCACATCGCGGCACGCCTGCCGGTGCCGAAGCACCTGACTGACACCGTGTTCGTGGCGGGAATGCTCCATGATGTCGGAAAGCTCATCCTGGCGGCGAAGTTTTCCGAGCGCTTCGAGAATACGCTGACCGCGGCCGAAAAAGAGCACTGCGCGCTCCACAAGGTGGAAGAACGAGAACGAGGGTTCACTCACGCCGAGATTGGAGCCTACTTGCTGGGGCTCTGGGGCATTCCCTTTAACGTGGTGGAAGCGGTCGCCTTTCATCACGCCGCGAATGAAGTGGCCCGTCAGGATCTCGACGCTGTCTCGGCCGTCCACGTCGCCGATCTCCTGGCACACGAGATTGAGGATCCGCCTCCCGGGCCGGGCCTGGAAGCGCCGGCAGCAGGGAATCGCGATGCCGAGTTCGAGCAGCTGGGCGTGGTGGAGAATCTGGCGCAGTGGCGCGTCATGGCAGCGGCAATGCCCGCGCTGCTGGCAGAGGCGTGATATGGCTGAATCGAATCGACCCAGGATTCTGCTGGTGGATGATGAACCCCAGGTGCTCGATGCCCTCCAACGGCAGTTGCGAAGGAACTACGAGGTAACCCTGGCCGCCGAGCCTAAAGTAGCATTGCGATTGGTGGTGACGCAGGGACCCTTCGCCGTGGTCGTCTCCGACCTCCGCATGCCCATTATGGATGGCGTCACGCTGCTGCACCTTATCCGGCAATCGGCGCCCGACACGGTTCGCGTACTGCTTACGGGAAATGCCGATCTTGAAGCGGCCATGGCGGCCGTCAACGAAGGCAATATCTTTCGTTTCCTCACAAAGCCGTGCCCCACGCTGGCGCTGCTCAGGGCTCTGGAGGCTTCCGCCGAGCAGTATCGGCTGGTTACGGCGGAACGAGTGCTTTTGGAACAGACCCTCCGCGGCGGCCTGAAGACCCTGACCGACATCCTGGCTCTGGTCAATCCGGAAGCGTTTGGCCGCGCCATACGGGTGCGTAAACGGGTGCGCGAACTCGCAAGTGCGGAGGGAATCGCCGACCCCTGGCAAGCGGAAATTGCCGCCATGATGGCGCAAATCGGCTGGGTGACGCTCCCTCAGGAAATGACCTCAAAGCTCTATCGAGGCGCGGCGCTGTCGGATTCCGAACAGGCCATCATGGACAAGCTCCCCGCCGTCACAGAACAACTATTGGCCAACATTCCCCGCCTGGAGCCGGTTCGGGAGATCCTGCGTTACCAGGGAAAGCATTACGACGGACACGGCCTGCCCGACGGTCCGGCTTGCGGTGGTTCCATTCCGTGGGGCGCTCGTGCCCTGAAGGCGGCAACCGATCTCGACGTGCTCGAGGCGCAAGGCCTGCAGGGGACAATGGCGCTCGACTCCTTGCGCGCGCGCACCGGCTGGTATGACCCGGTCATCCTGGACGCGTTCGAAAAACTGCGAGGGGAGCAGCAGCGTAATGGCGGCGTGATGCACGTTCCCCTGCACCAGGTTCAAACCGGAATGATCTTCGCCGAAGACGTGAAGGCGCGTTCGGGGCTTCTTTTGATCGCGCGCGGCCAGGAAGTGACGCCCAGCCTGGTGCAGCGAATCAAGAACCTGGCCTTGACCTCAAAGATCAGCGATCCGGTGCTGGTCATTCTCCCGCCTCAGAGCGCCGTTGCGCCGGCGGCAAAGCCCTGAGCCGCCAGTCCCTCGAACCCGATGTTCGCCCCGAACGTGCCTTGAGAGGAGACTCTCGGCTGGACGAGGCGTTCGCCGCGGCTTTGTCATCCGCTTCGCGGAAAGGCTTCAAGAAAGTGGCAGGTGACCACCGGTGGTCCTTGTCACTTGTCACAGTTCCGTACCCTTTCGCAAAGCGGCCGGCCCGCAAGGACGTGCACCGTTCAGGTGGTGGGCTTACGGTCCGCACCCAACAGGGAAAAGGCAATCACGCATTTTTCACTCGACTGGTTGCGCCACGCGTGCCGGGTCCCGTTCTGAATCACGCAATCGCCCGCCTTAAGCGCCACCTCGGCGCCGCCATCCAATTCCAGCACCACCTCGCCGAAGAGGACGACATCGAAGTCCACGGTGTCAGTGGTGTGCATGCCCGGATGATCGGCTTCCAAAGACTTCAATAGCCCCGGAAGTTTCTGCTCCATTTCCTCCAACGCAGCCGGCGTGGGTGCCGGAGCGGCCCCCGCAGTGGGCGGCGCAGTTGCAGATCCCTGGCTACCGACGGCGGCAGGGGCACTGGCGCTGATGCTGGTGGCCGGCGGCAGGGTAAACATCCCGAACCGGAAGCCGTCTTTCGACGGGAAGTACTCCGGTTGAGGCGGTGGCGTGCCGTCAGACGGCAGCTGGGGCCTCGCGTCGCTCCCCCAGATCCGGTAAAACTCGTAGCCCGGCAACATAGCGACCGTGACCGGCTTGACCGGACCATGGCTGACGATGATCGACTTGCCGGACTTGTCCCGCCCCGTCACCACGCACTGCATGTCTCCCGGGCTCGGGGCTGTGGCACGTTCCCCGGCGCGCTCGTCGGTGCGCTCCGGCGGTGTTGCACTCGCGGCCTTCAACCCGCCCGCCGCCAGGGCGCCGATCGCTCCCGCACTCTTGATGAAAGTCCTGCGTGTTTTGCTCAAAGATGCCCCCTGGTCACAAATGGACCTGAATCCGTCAGGGTGCAGATTATAAGTCACCTGCCGGTGGCGACGACGTGAAAAACGATGTCGCCGCCAACTGCGCGCGTCGGAACTACCCTGTTTCCAGTGCATCACATTGCGCAGCACACCTCCGCTAAACCCTGTTGACATCCCACGGAACGCGGGCGTATACCTTCCGAATGCCATGCACCACAGGAGGGAGCTACGATGAAAGGACTTCGAACGAGAGAACTGCGAGTTGTGTTGTGGACCGCTATAATCCTGCTAACGGCGAGTGCAAGCGTTCTCGCCGCGAACGAAGGGACGTGCTCGAACGCCTCGCTTCAGGGAACTTATGCCTTCACGGAATCAGGGAATATTGTCGGGATTGGCCCGGTGGCCGTCGGCGGAGCCTTCGAAGCGGACGGGCAGGGTAACCTTGTTACCTCAGACACGGTCAGCCTGAACGGCGAGATCAGCGAGGAACATCTGAACTTCACCTATGAAGTGAAATCGGACTGCTCCGGAAAAGCCTCTTCGGCTCCCGGACAGGAGCCGGCCCATTTCAACTTCGTCCTGATTCGCGATGGGGCGGAAGCGATGGGAATCCATACCGATTCCGGGACCACGCTGCTGCTCTCCGCCAAAAAGCTGTCGGGTAAGGGCAATGGCGGCGACAGCGACCAGAAGCCGTAGGCGCGATGTCTCGGTTTGACGCCTGACAGAGCGATGCTTCCGTCATTCCGAGCGCGGCAAGG
>JASHQD010000359.1 GCA_030037755.1 Terriglobia bacterium | reverse complement strand
CCTCGTTGCCGCGCGGCTTCATAAAGGATCACACTGGCCGCAGCTGCGGCGTTCATCGAGTCCATATCCAACCGGATGGGTATGGCGAGGCGCTCATCGGCACTACGCATTAACACCGCATCGAGTCCGGCAGCCTCCTGGCCGATCAGGACAGCAACGGGGCGGCGTAAATCGGCGTCGCAGACGCGCACCACGCTGTGACGATCGGTGGCCAGGATGGCAACTCCCAGCCGGCGCAGACGGGCCAGCAGCGAGTCCGCATCCTGCGCCGGGAAGATCGGCAGTCGAAAGACGGCGCCGGCGGACGAGCGCACGGTCTTGGGGTTGAAGGGACTCACTGTGTTGCGCAGCGTCGCCACCGCTGTGCCGCCCAGCGCCTGAGCGCTTCGCATGATCGCGCCGAGATTGCCGGGATCCTGCAGCCCGCAGGCGACGACAACGAGCGCGCCAGGACCAGCCATGGCGGCGTCGGCATCGTGGCGAGGCAGTTCCACGAACGCGGCGATGCCCTGCGGGGTCTTCGTTTGGGTGACGCGCTCGAACAGCGCATCTGAAATCACGTTGATCTCGGCTTCGGCGGGAAGTTGATCGAGGCTCTCGCGGAAACGCTCCGCCTGGGATTCGGTCGCAAGCACGCTGCGCAACACCGGACGCGATCGGCTCGGACTCTCGCGGTCTCCAGCGTCGCCGGCGGCGGCGAGGGCTTCTTCGAACAGGATCGGACCTTCGATCGCGAGCCATCCTTCTCGCGTCACGCCCTCGGCAAGGCTGCGTCGAAACACCTTGATCACCGCTGAGTGCGGGCTCGATATGTTGCGATGAACGGTCTTTACCCGATGCTGTGGCATTGCCGAACTTATCAGCGTTGCGCGGCGGCGCCGCGCGCCCGAGGGAGGCCGCCGGTAGCTCTCGCCGGCGCCGGGACAAGTGCGCCCGGCGCTCCACAGGCTTTGCGCAGATGATCGATGAACGCCCGCGCGGCCGGCGTCAGGAACTGGTCCTTTACGCGAACCAGCCCGATGGTGCGCGTCGGGCGCGGCGGAGCGAAATCGAGCAGGCCCACGCCGGAATGCCGGTAGTGACCGCGGGCCATCTCGGGAAGCAGCGTCACCCCGGCGCCATTCGCCACCATCGCGACCAGAGTGTCGAACTGCCCGCCTTCGAAGACGACGTTGGGATTCAAGCGGCAGCGCTTGCAGATCTGGAGCACGTCTTCGCGGAAACAGTGGCCGTCCTTGAGCAGCAGAAAACGCTCCTCGGCGAGATCGTCGAGGGTTACGGGACGTCCCGGGCGGCGTGCCAATCGATGCCCTCGCGGCACCGCCAGCAGCATTCCTTCCTCGACCAGGGACTCGGAGACGAATTCGGCGCCGCGCACCGGCAGGCGAAGCAGAGCGAGATCCAGATCGCCCGCCGCCAGATCTGCGAGCAATGAACTCGTCAGGCCCTCGCGCATGCTCACGCCGATTCCGGGATAAGCGCGGCCGAAGCTTGCGAGCACAGAAGGCAGCAGGTAGGGTGCGAGCGTCGGGATCGCGCCCAGGCTCAGGCTGCCGCGATGCAATCCCAGCATCTCGTCCATTTCCTGGCGCGCGCCCTCCAGTTCTGCCAGCACCCGCCGCGCCCGCTGCTCAAAACGCTCACCGAACGGTGTGAGCGTGACCGAGCGCCCCAGCCGGTTGAAGAGCCGCGCGCCCATTTCGTCTTCCAGCTTCCGGATCTGCTGGCTCAAAGATGGCTGCGCCACGTGCTCGTGCTGCGCGGCGCGCGTGAAAGAGCGCAGGCGCGCCACGGCCAGAAAATAACGAAGCTGGTGTATCTCCATACGTTCAACCTATCACGGAAATAGGAAGCATATATTTGAACTATGGGCTGCGCAAGAGACAAAATCGAAGGGCTCTTGAGCGGTAAGAGATCTGGAAAGGTACCGGGCGCGATTCGACTTGTTGGCGGACGAAAACCGCCCCGGCACGTCAGGCGCAGTGGCGCCCGGACAGAATTTGCCTGACCTTGCCAAGTTCTCCAACCGTAGTCGCGCGAATTACCCCCTCGCGCGATTACATCACGACGGGGAGGACCTTGCTCGTGTCCTCCCCACCCCTCCTGGTCCCGCCTTCAAGACGGCGACCATCTCGCGAAGGAGGTCATGGCGCTGGAGAATCGGTTCTTTACCGCCGCCGTGCCGTCGACGTGTGTCGTGAAATCCACCGCTGAGAAGGGTTGACCTCAAAAGCAGGCTCACACCACAGATCCCGAATCGAGCCCACGCCGCGCGGCTTGCAGCAACTCCTCGACCGCGTTCTTTACTCCGCCCTTCGCGCCGAAGACCGCCGAGCCGGCAACCAGAACGTTGGCGCCCGCTTCAACCACCAGCGGCGCCGTCTGCCGATGAATGCCGCCGTCCACCTCAAGCTCGCAATCGAGCCCGCGATCCGTAAACGTCCGGCGCAGCTGGCGAAGCTTGTCGAGCGTTTCCGCGATAAACTCCTGGCCGCCAAATCCCGGGTTGACAGTCATCACCAATACCAACTGCAAGCTGCCGATCACTTCCGACAATACGGAGGCGGGTGTCGATGGATTAATCGCGACGCCAGCCTTCTTGCCGTGCCCGTGGATGTGCTGTATCGCCCGATGCAGGTGCGGCGTAGCCTCCTGATGGACGATCAGCGTGTCGGCCCCCGCCTCCGCGAAGGCGTCAATGAAATCTTCGGGCGGAGTCACCATCAGGTGCACTTCGAGCGTCAGTCGTGTCAAGGGGCGAAGCGCGCGCACCGCGAGCGGTCCGAAGGTGATGTTGGGGACGAAGCGGCCGTCCATGATGTCGATCTGCACGCGATCGACACCCGCAGCTTCGGCCTCCTTGACGGCTTCGCCGAGGCGCGTGAAGTCGGCGGAGAGAATGGATGGGGCGATTTTAATGGTCATCTAAGTTGACCGTCGACGGTCCACAGCCGAGAGCCGAAAGTCGGGGCCAAAAGCCGAAACTCAGTTGTGACGATCGACAGCGCCGGCTCCGCTTGCCGACCGCTCACTGCTCGACTGCGGACTGTCAACTGTCGACTGTCGACTGTCAACTAACTATCGACTCCAATCGGCAATCGGCAATCGGCAATCGCAAATCGGAGCTACAAATGCCTCCAGTGCCTGCCGTCGTGCTCCATCAACGAATCGGCCTCGGGCGGGCCCCAGGTGCCCGCTTCATAAAAGTACAAACCCTTGCGGCCATCGTCGCGCCAGCGGCGCAGCAGCGGCGTGATCAATTCCCACGCCAGATCTACAAACTCGTCGCGCGTGAACAGCATGGGATCGCCGAGCATGCAGTCGAGCAGCAGTGTTTCATAAGCGGTGGGCGGCGAAGCTTCGAAGACTTCGTTGTAGCGGAAGTCCATCTCCACCGGCCTGATTTGCATCATCGTGTCGGGGATCTTGGCGTTAAATCGCAGCGAAATGCCCTCGTCCGGCTGGATACGGACGCGCAGCAGGTTCGGCACCATATCCTCGGTGATGGTTCCGCGGAACAGCAAGTGCGGCGCGCGGCGAAACTCAATGGTGATCTCGGAGATTCGCTTGGGCAGGCGTTTGCCCGACCGGATGTAGAACGGGACGTCGGCCCAGCGCCAGTTGTCGATATAGAGTTTAAGCGCGGCGAACGTCTCCGTGACGGATTGCGGCGACACTTTGGGCTCCGCGCGATACGCGGGCAGCCTCTGATCGCCTTTCCATCCCTCCACGTACTGGCCGCGCACCGCGGCCTCGTTCAGGGCGTCGAGCGGCAGGGGCCGGATAGCACGCATCACTTTGCTCTTTTCGTCGCGCACGGACTTCGCTTCAAACTGCGACGGCGGCTCCATTGCGATCAGGCTCAGGAGCGAGAGCACGTGATTCTGGATCATGTCCCGCACCAGCCCCGCTTCCTCGTAGTAACCTCCGCGGCCCTCGAGTCCCAGATCTTCCGCCACGGCGATCTGCACGTGATCGATGTAGCGCCGGTTCCAAACGGGTTCAAAGATTCCATTGGCAAACCGGAAGACCAGCAGGTTCTGAACGGTCTCCTTGCCGAGGTAGTGATCAATGCGATAAATCTGTTCTTCCCTGAAAACGCTCGTCACCAGGCGATTCAGTTCGCGGGCGCTTTCGAGATCGTGCCCGAAAGGTTTCTCGATCACCACCCGCGTCCAGTTCCTTCCCTCGTGCTTCGGACGCGCCAGGCCTCGGGCTCCAAGATTGCGCACGATGTCGCCGAAAAAGCTGGGCGGTGTCGCCATGTAGAACAGGCGATTGCCGCCGGTGCCGCGCTGCTCGTCCAGATCATCGAGCGCCTTGGCCAAACGGTCATAGCCATCGGGAGCAGTGTAGTCGCCGCTGCTGTAAAAGACCCCTTTCAGGAACTCGGTCAGGTACGATTCGTCTTCGGCGGGGATCTTCAGGTATTCCTTGACGGCCTCGAACTGGCGGGCGCGGAACTGATCGTCGGAAAACGAGGAGCGCGCGTAGCCGACGACCGAGAATCCCTGTGGCAATAATTCGTGCCGGTAGAGGTAGTAAAGCGCCGGGATCAGCTTGCGTTCCGTCAGATCGCCCGAGGCGCCAAAAATCACCATGGCGCAGGGCTCGGGAAGCCTCCGTGCAGGAGTCGACAGTGCCGCGCCTATCGCTGCGGCGGCGTCAGTTGTAATCGCCATGTGGGTTGCCTCGTAGAGCCGGCTTTCAGGCCCGGCATACCTGGAAGATTTTCGTCGCGTGCGGCCTTCAGGCCGGCGCTACCTCAGCGTCCGAGCAGCCGACGCACGTGATCGATCACGTTCGCGGGCGTGAATCCCAGGTGTTCAGCGATCACCTTGTAAGGAGCGGACGCGCCAAAGCGGTTCAAGCCAATCACAGCGCCCTTCGTGCCCACGTACCGCTCCCATCCAAAGACAGAACCCGCTTCGATGGCCAGCCGCGCCGTGATCTCCGGCGGCAGCACCTCGTCGCGATAGGATTGCGGCTGCTTCTCGAACAGATCCCAGCTCGGGAGGCTGACCACCCTCGCGGCGATTCCTTGACCGGCGAGCTGTTGCTGTGATTCAAGCGCGAGCGCGACCTCCGAGCCTGTAGCGATCAGGATGACCTCAGGCTTTTTGCCCTCAGGATCGGCGAGCACGTACCCGCCGCGCTCCAGTCCTTCCGCAGGCGCATATTTCGTGCGATCGATAATCGGCAGGTTCTGGCGCGTGAGCACCAGCAGCACCGGACCGTCGCGGTGCTCGAGCGCAACGCGCCAGGCCACCGCCGTCTCCGTCGCGTCCGCCGGACGTATCAGGCTGACATTGGGAATGGCACGCAACGAAGCCAGATGCTCCACCGGCTCGTGCGTGGGTCCGTCCTCACCGAGAAAGATGCTGTCGTGTGTGTACACGTAAATCACGTACGCTTCCTCGATCGCAGCCAGGCGAATGGTGGGCCGCATGTAATCCGAGAAAACGAAGAAGGTGGAGCCGTACGGAACGAGACCGCTCAGCGCCATGCCGTTGCAGATGGCACCCATGGCGTGCTCGCGTATTCCGAAATGGAAATTCTTGGCGCCATAATGTCCGCGCGCGAAATCCCCCAGTTCCTTGATGTAGGTCTTGGTCGAGGGCCACAGGTCCGCAGAGCCGCCGAGGAAAAAGGGCAGGTGAGGCGCAAGCGCCTTCAGAACCTTTTCAGACGCCGAGCGCGTGGCGATCGGCTTGTCGGACGGCGAGAATGTGGGGATGCGGTCCTTCCATCCTTCCGGCAGCTTGCGCTCGTAATACAGGTCCCAATCGTGAGACAGGTCTGGAAAAGCCTTGCGATATTCGTCGAGCTTGCGATTCCAATCGGCTTCGAGTTGCGCGCCCCTGTCCACGGCCTCGCGAAAATGCTTCAGCGCCTCGTCCGGGATGTAGAACGTAGGCTCGAGCGGCCATCCCAGATTCTCCTTGGTGGCCTTCACTTCGTCCGGGCCCAGCGCTTCGCCGTGCGCGCTATTGGTGTCGTGTTTGTTCGGGCTTCCGTAGCCAATATGCGTGCGGCAGACGATCAGCGACGGACGCTCTTTCTGCCCGCGAGCCGCTTGGAGAGCCTGGTCGACCGCCTTCAGGTCGTTGCCATCGTCCACGTGCTGGACGAACCAGCCGTAAGCCTCGAATCGCTTTCCCACGTCCTCGGTGTCGAAGGCGAGGTTGGTGTTGCCTTCGATCGTGATGTGGTTGTTGTCGTACAGAAAGATCAAATTGTTGAGCCCGAGAAAACCCGCAAGGGAGGCGGCTTCGGCCGATACGCCTTCCATCAGGTCGCCGTCGCCGCAGATGCCGTACACGGTGTAATCGATCAGCTCGTGGCCGGGACGATTGAAGTACGTGGCGAGATACTTGCCGGCAATCGCGATGCCGACCGCGTTCCCGACTCCCTGACCCAGCGGACCGGTGGTCGTCTCCACGCCCGGGGTCACGTTGCTCTCCGGATGTCCCGGAGTCTTGCTTCCCCACTGGCGAAACTGCTTGATATCGTCGAGCGAGAGATCGTATCCGGTCAGATGGAGCAGACTGTAAAGCAGCATGCAGCCGTGCCCGGCGGAGAGCACGAAACGGTCGCGGTTGGCCCATTTCGGATTGCGCGGATTGTGGCGCAGGAAGCGCGTCCAGAGCACGTAGCCCATGGCGCCCGCGCCCATCGGCAATCCGGGATGACCGGAATCCGCCTTCTGGACAGCGTCGATGGAGAGGCAGCGGATGGTGTTAATGCAGAGCTCGTCGAGCGGTGAAGCATTGACGGCGGCAGGCTGGATTGCGGGAGCGGTCTCGGTCGGCAAGGCAAAGCTCCTTTTTCGGATATGAGAAGCCAGCAAGGCACTTCGCGCGCCGCCGACTCCCTCACTGTAATGATGCCGGCGGCGGGCTGATTGTTTCCATCCGGCCTGCGATTATATAGCGGAAATATGAGGCGCCTTGGACTGCGGCGGCCGCGCCCTTATGTCGAGGGGGCCGAAGTTCGCACGATCAGCACTGAACACGTAGCGTGGCGCGCCACCGAGTCGGCAACGCTACCCAGCAGGAATCTCCCAATGCCCTTCCGCCCATGCGATCCGATTACGATCAGATCGGCTTGATAGTCGGCGGCCACGCTCAGAATCCCGCCTCGTATTTCCGCCTCGGCTACACGCGTCTGCACTTTGAATCCGCTGCCGCGAAGGGTCTCAGCGGCACGCTCGACGGAGGTCGCTGCCTGGCGCAATTGTTCGCGCATTCTCTCGGCCATCTCGGGCTCATATCCCGGAGCCATTTGCGGCGGAACGGAATAGACCAGGGGTTCTACGACTTCGAGCACAAGAACCTCGGCGCCTTCGGGGCGCACGTCCGAGGCCAGCGCGTGGGTGGCCGCCTCGGAAAAG
>JASHQD010000358.1 GCA_030037755.1 Terriglobia bacterium | reverse complement strand
CAGCTTGCTCTCCAGGACGAGATCGGCATTCGACTGGCACAGGGAGAGTCCACGAGGCCGCGCAGGATTGTAGAAGGCGAGAATCGTGTCCGAGTCCCAAGGGTTCTCGGGCTGCAGCCATATCTCAAGAGTCCAGGCGTCCTGTGTCAGTTGAGCCGAGGACAGGATTGGGACATGGCTGATGACGGTCCCATGATCGCCGAAGCGTATTCCGCCGCCATCCAGCCATGAAACCTGGTTTCGCGGGGAGTGAAAGGGCCAGAGACACGCAATCACGATGCCGGCGGCGAGCAAGACAGAACCGCCTCCGTAGAATTGCCCTCTGGTTAGCATAGCCCCCAACACTCAATGATAACAGTTTCGCCCGGCTGGGACCGCTTTCGCATTGTGCTGTTGCGACAAGCAGAAGCATCAGGCCTCCACTTCCTGCAATGCAGCGGTCCTTTCTTGCAACAATCCGGCGAGGGTCTCAGCGGCATATTCGGCCTGTTCGATGGCCATTTCAGGAAAGAGCGGAAGACTGAAGACCTGCTCGCACGCTCGCTCGGTGTGCGGCAGAGAGCCAGCGCGGTAGCCGAGCGCCGCATAAGGTCGTTGCAAATGCACTGGTCGCGGATAATGGATCGCCGTCTGCACCCCGGCCGCCGCCAGAGCCTCACGTACCTCATCGCGCTCGGCGGTCCAGGCCACAAACAGGTGGTAGTTGCACTCGCAATCGGCGGAGTCCTGGGGAAGCGTTACCGGCGCGCCTTCCAGAAGTTCGCGGTAACGCCGGGCAATCTCCCGCCGCCGGGTATTCCACTCATCGAGATGCCTCAGCTTCACCCGCAGCACAGCGCCCTGAAAGCCGTCCATACGGTAGTTGTAACCGATGAAGTCGTGAAAATAGCGCTTCGTTTGACCGTGATCTCGCAGGGTTCTCGCAAACTCGGCAATTTGCGGATCATTGGTGGTCAAAGCGCCGCCCTCACCGTAAGCTCCCAGGTTCTTGCCCGGGTAAAAGCTGAAAGCCGCAGACTGGCCGAAGCCCCCGACACGACGGCCACGGTAGCGGGCCCCATGCGCCTGGCAAGCGTCCTCGATCAGTGTGAGTCCGTGGCGACTCGCAATCTCGGCAATCGGGTCCAGGGCGGCGGGCCTTCCATACAGATGGACGGGGAGAATCACCTTTGTCCGATCGGTGATAGCCTCCTCGATGAGGTTCGGGTCGATGTTCGCCGTGATGGGATCGATGTCCACGAAGACCGGAACCGCTCCGGTATAGGAGATGGCTTCCGCCGTGGCGATGAATGTGTTCGACGTCGTAATCACTTCGTGGCCGGACTCGACTCCGGCGGCCAGCAATGCAAGATGCAGGGCGCTGGTTCCCGAATTCAGCGCCACGCAGTGGCTCACGTCACAGTAGGCCGCAAACTCCTCCTCGAATTTTGCGACCTCATCGCCGAGCACAAAGGATGCACCGGCGCAGACACGGTCAACGGCCTGCAGAATTTCATCGCGAAGCGATGCGTATTGAATCTTCAAGTCAAAGTAGGGTACGGTCATTCGATCCTCTCTCGTGTTATGATGGTCGGCTCAGGCGCCATGTGAGCGCTTGTTGGGATGAGTTGGCCGCCATGCAATCCCGGATTCGGCATCGCAGGTCGCAGGCGCGGCAAAGGGTAGGTAAGTTCTTCATGCATGCGTGTAGTATCTACTCCACTCAGTAGCCCCAAGCGTCTCACCGCAGAAATTAAGCGTTGCAAGTCCAATCGGTTTTTGTAGGCTTGAATTGGCACCGCAATTGCCCGTTGGGGCGCTTTGGAGCGCAGGGAAGCACCGCCCGTCGGACCCACGCCGACGGTCTTGCGCTTCTTTGTGAGGGGTTAGCGGAGTCTTCTGCGACGTCGGCGGCAGGCGCCTAAAGCTCTCACATTCTTCAGGAAGCAAACCGAAACCAAGCTGTCTCCAGGGGAGTTCTGTCGCATCAGCCGACTTCGGATGTTCGCGCTAAACTTTTCGAGTCTCGCCGCGGAACTCAGGGGGGCCTCATCTCCATTCACAGCCGGACCTCCATCCGCGATACTCATCCCGTGCCGACGCCGTGGTCGTGTCCACGCTTGAGCTGAGTTCAGGCCGCCTCGGAATGATGAGGGCAAGAAACCCGGCCTGGCGTTAAGCTAAAAAACATCGAAGGCTCGCGCTTGCACTTGATCATAAATCATATACTAGATGTGTAGCCTCTCACGGGCGCGGTGACTCGCATCGCGTGAGTAGCTTCCGTCAAAGGAGAGAAATGGATTCCTTCAGGCATGGAGCCTCTCATCACCTCTGGCCGCCCGGCGGAGCTTTGATTCGAGGTATACGATTGGTCCAGGGCGTCCTGATTCTCCTTGGGCTTGCCACGTGTTTCCCACCGACGAGATCGCTGGCTTTCCAGCCCGGAAATGGCCCGGGCAAGTCTCAAGCCGGCACCCCGGGGCAGAGCGGCTTGACGTTCGAGTACTCGAGATCCAGCGTGGACTTCGGCGATGTGGTCGTGGGCGATGTTGCCACCCGGCAGGTCACGATCACGAACGACGGTTCCAGCCCTCTCACTTTGAGCACTTACCAAGTGTCCGGAAACGCATTCAGCGTGACCGGTCTCGGCCTGCCGGTCACCCTCGCACGCGGCCAAAGTCTCTTCTTCAGTGCCAGATTTGCCCCCACTGTAGCCGGCGCATTCATCGGCAGCGTGATTCTTGAAGGGGCCGGGTCAAAAAAGTCCATCACAGCACTCCGCGGAACAGGCGGGGTGTCGGCCGGCGTCCTGTGGTTAAGTCCAGCGAGCGTAGACTTTGGGAATGTTGTGGTCGGGGGTGATGCACAGCTGCCGATTCTCGTCCAAAACAGGGGTAGCGACAGCGTCACCATCTCCGCCGCCTCCGTCACCGGCAACGGCTACACGCTCAGCAATCTGAATTTGCCCGTGATATTGAAGGCCGGTGAAAGCACGTCCTTCACTATTACCTTCACCCCAACCGGCTCGGGCGCTTCCGCGGCCACAGTTTCACTGACCAGCAGCGGCGGTAACTCACCCTTTTCGCTCAGTGGAAACGGACTCGTCCCAAGTGAACACGCACACTATGTAAAGCTGAGCTGGACAGACAGCACTTCGCCAGGAGTCACCGAGTACGACGTTTATCGAGGCACTATTTCAGGCGGGCCATATTCGGAGATTGCGACGGTTTCTGGAACCAGTACCGGCTACCTCGATCACGGGGTAGCCGCGGGTGGAACCTACTACTACGTGGTTACGGCCGTGACTGGAACGGAGCAGAGTGGATACTCGAACGAAGCGATGGCCCACATTCCGTAGGATCGAGCCCCTCGAGGAGTAGCCCGGTCGCGGCACTCGCGACTTTGAAATCCAGGCCCTCAAAAAGGTTGCGCACCGAAATCAGGGTCCCACAGGAGGAAGACTTTGCAAACCTCATTTCGCATGCACCGAAACCGGGCGGGAAGATCGACATCCGGCAAGACGCGTGACGAGTCGATTCTCGAGTGGTTGCCGCAGGTTCGCGTGATCGCTCGCAGCGAGCTGCGGCGTTTGGGCGGTCTGCCGGCACTCCTGGCGATTGATCTCGACGATCTCGTCCAGACCGGCGTTCTGGGACTGATCGCTGCCATCGATTGTTTTGATCCCGCGCTTTCGGCACCGAAAACCTACTTCGAGCGCCGTATACGATGGGCGATCCTTGATTTTCTTCGCTCCTTCCCTTACT
>JASHQD010000357.1 GCA_030037755.1 Terriglobia bacterium | reverse complement strand
TTCTTGACGGTGTCGAAATACGGCAAAGGATTCCAGATTCCGGGCGTCTTCGCGTTCTGCTTGACGGGCAAGCAATCGACCGCGTCATCGTCCTCGCAATCGGGTTCCGTGCCTTCGACGACGTAATAGCCCCAGCTCACGTGATTCTTGTGCAGCAGGTACGTCAGGTCCGTCCAGGCATAGATCGGGTCCGGCCGTGGCTTCGATCCCTTCTCTTCGCCGGTCTCGCTGCCGAAGAAGTCCGGGGGCTCTCCCGGGAGAGCCAGGGCGTTCGTGCAACTGAACGGGTCATCGTGCCGGGTGCAGCGAGCCGACCACTCCGACACCTGAAACAGGTGTTCGGGCAGACTCCAGGACGCGTTGGGCTCGAACATCCGGTCCTGCAGAACGAAATTCCTGGCATAGGCCCAATAGTTGGGGATATCTCCTCCGTCGTGGTAGCCCATCACGTCAGGAGTGCGTTGATCGACACAGGCGGGATCGTCCGGATCGTGGCAGGCGATGCGAGCTTGTTCGACGAGCTTGATAAAGCCGTCCATCTTGCCCCCGTCCACATCCTCAATCGCGGAGCCTCGCGAGTGCGGTCCGCCCCCGTTCCGGTCCTGCGTGTCGTGATAGGGCTTAACGCACGCTCCGCTCTTGGGGTCAGGCACACAAACCAACGGATCGCCATTGCGCATGGGGATTCCATCGGCTCCCGGAAAAGTGCCGAAATAGCTGTCGAACGAACGGTTCTCCTGCATGATGACAATCACATGCTGGATGTGGTGAATGGCGTCCCCGGGGTTGCGTCGATCCTGAGGCCCGGCACGGGCCTGGGACAGGCGCGCTACAGCGTGCCCGGCACGCGCCGCGTCGAGCGTCCACAGGCCAAGCGCCGCGAGCAAAGACGCAGCCCCGCTTCTATAAAGACGTTGGATAGACATCATGGCCGGATATCCGGACCAGCCACAAATGAATCGACCGAACTCCTATTCCTGCGGGACTGTATGAACCGGCAGGACGCTTCTGATTATAAGACACCGGGCATTTCCCGAGGCCCGGTTGCGGCAAACGCTTTGACAACGATTAAGGAGTTGCCGGAACTCGGGAAGGCTGCGTTGACAGCCGCTCGCGAGCCTCGCTATTCTGGGCTCCGAAGCCATGGCGTCCCCCGTTCTCAGGCCGGCCAACCAGATCACCCTGCTGCGCCTCATTTTCGCGCCCGTTTTTGCCATCCTGGTGGTCAATCACGAGGGTCGTGCTGCCCTGGCGGTGCTCGTCCTGGCGGCGCTCTCTGACGCGGCTGACGGATTTGTGGCGCGGCGGTTTCATCAGCAAACGCCCCTGGGCGTGGCGCTCGACCCCATCGCGGACAAGGTCTTGATGACGACCGCGTTTCTGGCGTTGGCGTTTCGCGGCATCCTGCCCTGGTGGCTGACCATCGTGGTGGTCAGCCGCGACGCCGGCATCCTGCTCACGGCGGGGGCCATCAGCGTGGTGGCCGGGTATCGCCCGTTTCATCCCAGCCTGCTTGGAAAGGCCTCCACAGCGGCCCAGGTGGCCACGGTGTTCGCGGCGCTGGCGTACCGCGTCGGCCTGCCGATCGCGCCGCACCTGCTGGTCCACGGATTGATCGACCTCACTGCAGCTTTGGCCGCCGCTTCCGGGCTGCACTATCTCTACCTGACGCGGCACCGGTTCGGGCTGCAGGGATCACCGGAGCCGGACGATGCGCGGGCGAAAGTGCCCAAGGTAAAAGTGCGGGTCAAGATCGAGTAGCCCGGATAGAGCCATCGCATCATTGAGTCATTGAGCCATTAACGAACCAAAGACATTGAGCCAATGGTTCAACGATCCAATCCATCGGCCATTGGTTCCCAGGCAAGCCGAGGACCTGTATGAGTTCCGCCAAACAATTCGCCACGCTGGCCGTACACGCCGGGGAGCAAATCGATCCGCTTACGGGCGCGCTCGACACACCCATCTATCAGTCCACCACTTTCGCAGCCGCAGATTCCGCCGAAATGGCCGCCGTCTATGGCGGTGAGAAGCCCGGCTACATGTACACGCGCTACGGCAATCCCACGCTGCATGCGCTCGAGGAGAAACTGGCGGCGCTCGAAGGCGGCGAGGCGGCGCTGGTTGCCGCTACGGGAATGGCGGCGATCTCAACGGCTATTCTCGGATATGTGAAGTCCGGCGACCACGTGGTGGCGTCGCGATCCCTTTACGGCGCCGCCTACAATTTTCTGAACAAGAAGCTGCCGCGCATGGGTGCGTGCACCACGTTTGTGCCCTCGCTCGACCCCGCGGACTTCGAACGCGCCCTGCAGCCGAACACCCGGCTGATCTATTTCGAGACGCCGACCAATCCTGTGCTCGACGTGCTCGATATCAGCGCGCTCGGGGAACTTGGCCGCTCGCGCGGCATCCCGACCATGATCGACAACACTTTCGCCAGCCCGGCACTGCAGCAACCGCTGAAGCTCGGGGTGACGGTCGTGGTGCACTCGGCCACCAAGTACCTGTGCGGGCACGGCGACGCCATGGGCGGCGCGATCATCGGTCCCGGGGATTACATCGGCGAGTTGCGGCAAGAGGTGCTGCGCGATTTCGGCGGCGTGATGAGCCCGTTCAACGCCTGGCTGATCTTGCGCGGCATCCACACGCTGCACCTGCGCATGCCGGCCCACTGCGCCAACGCCCGCAAAGTGGCGGCCTTTCTTGCGGCGCATCCCAGGGTGGAACGCGTCAATTATCCCGGGCTCGAGAGTCATCCCGGCCACACGCTGGCCGCGCATCAGATGACGGATTTCGGCGCCATGATGAGTTTCGAGGTCAAGGGCGGATATAATGGCGGCCGGCAGGTGATGGATCGCTGCCACATCTTCGCGCGCGCGGCGAGCCTCGGCGATACGCGATCGCTCATCGTCCATTCCGCGTCGACCAGCCACCGCGCGGTGCCGCGCGACGAGCGGCTGGCCATGGGGGTCAGCGACGGTCTGGTGCGTTTATCGATCGGCGTAGAGGCTGCCGAGGACCTGATCGAAGATCTGGATCAGG
>JASHQD010000356.1 GCA_030037755.1 Terriglobia bacterium | reverse complement strand
TCGGCGCGCGCGAGGTGCCGCGCTGGAATCCGATTTCGATTTCGGGCTATCACATCCGTGAAGCCGGATCGACGGCCGTGCAGGAACTGGCGTTCACGCTGCGCGACGGCATGGAATACGTGGAGTGGGTCAAGCGCGCCGGCATGGACGTCGATGACTTCGCGCCGCGCCTCAGCTTCTTCTTTAACGCCCACAACGACCTGTTTGAGGAGATCGCGAAGTACCGTGCCGCGCGCAAAGTGTGGGCTCGCGTGATGCGCGAGCGCTATGGCGCGAAGAATCCGCGATCGTGGCTGTGCCGGTTCCACACCCAGACAGCCGGATGCTCGCTCACGGCGCAACAGCCTTACAACAACGTGATCCGCACCACGATCCAGGCGCTTGCCGGCGTTCTCGGCGGCACCCAGAGCCTGCATACCAATTCGCTCGACGAGGCTTGGGCCTTGCCCACCGAATCGGCCGTCACACTTGCGCTCCGGACGCAGCAAGTGATCGCCCATGAGAGTGGCGTTCCTAACGCCGTCGATCCGCTGGCCGGATCCTACTTCGTGGAGAAGCTCACGCTCGACACCGAACGCGCCTGCTGGGACTATATCGACCGCATCGACGCGCTCGGCGGCATGGTGGCGGCCGTCGAAAAGGGATTCCCGCAGCGCGAGATTCACGAGGCCGCTTACACCTATCAGCAGCAGCTCGAACGCAAGGAAAAGATCATCGTGGGCGTGAATGAGTTCGTGACCGACGAGAAGCGTCCGATCGATATCCTGGTGATCGATGAAACCGTCGCTCACCGGCAGAACGAGAAACTGGCTGATCTGCGCAAAACGCGCGATAACATACGTGCCCAATCGACGCTCGAAGCGTTAGGCAGCGCCGCCGGCACGGATGAGAATCTGATGCCGTATATTCTGGAATGCGTGCGCGCCTATGCCACGCTGGGGGAGATGTGCGATCGCCTGCGCGGCGTCTTTGGGACATACGAGGAGCCCGCGTTTGGATAGAAGCAGTGGAGAGTGAGAAGTAAGGAGTGGCAAGTGGGGGTTCGATGGGGACAAAAACACTTTTGACTCTGGAAGAGTTCGACCAACTGCCTGTTGTGGAAGGCGTGCTCTATGAGCTCGATGAGGGGGAGCTGGCCACCATGACCGAGCCGATGCCACGTCACAATTTCGCTCGCGACAATATCGCCGATTTCTTGCGGGTGTTTGCTCATCCGCGGAAACTCGGGCGCGTTTGCGTCGAAACCGGCTATCAGTTGTCTCCGGAGACGGTTCGCATTCCAGACGTTTCCTTTGTTCTGGCAGAGAGCCTGCGTGGTGTCGACCTTGACCGTCGTATTCCTTTCGCCCCAGCCGTTGCCGTCGAGGTCGTCTCGCCGACAGATTTGGCTCAGAATCTTGCCCGAAGGGTTGACCAATACCTCGCCGCCGGCGCCCGCGAGGTGTGGGTTGTATATCCCGTCCTGCGCGAGGTTCACATCTTTCGGGCGGGCGGCGTGGCGTCCATTCTCGGACCGGATGATGTCCTCGAAAGCCCTGAACTGCTGCCAGGATTCTCTGATGCTGTCGCTCAGCTTTTCGAATGAACATGTGGATCAGATCATGGACAAGCGAATTCGAGTTCTCGTCGCCAAGCCTGGCCTGGACGGCCACGACCGCGGCGCCAAGATCGTTGCGCGCGCGTTACGCGATGCCGGCATGGAAGTGATCTATACCGGATTGCGTCAGACGCCGGAGCAGATCGCGCGCGCCGCCGTGCAGGAGGATGTGGATGCCATCGGCATCTCGATTCTTTCCGGCGCCCACAACACCATCGTGCCGCGCATCTGCGAACTGCTGCGCGATGAAGGCATGACCGACGCGCTGGTCGTCGTGGGCGGCATCATTCCGGAGGAGGACATTCCCGGCCTCAAAGCCCAAGGTGTATCCGAAGTCTTTCAGCCGGGCGCCTCCACGCAGGATATTGTGGGGTTCATACGCGAGCATGTGACCAGCAAGGCGCTTTAGCCGGCAGCCGACTCCCTACTGTGGAGCTTTCGAGCAGCGACTCCATCGCGATTCTCTCCTTTCCCGAACACCCTGAGTATCCGCGTCTCCGTCGCGACGTCCTCAGTGCGTTGCGCGAACAGTTACGAGCGATCACCGCGTCGCGCGCGTTTCGCGGGGTCGTGATCGCGGCGAATTCGCGCTCGTTTGCGGTCGGCGCGCAACTCGAGGAGGTCACGACGCTTTCGGGCGTGGCTGCCTTCGAGTTCGCCCGCCTCGGCCAGGGCCTGTGTCGCCAGATCGCGCAATTCCCTCTCCCCGTAGTGGCGGCGATTCGCGGGTTCTGTCTGGGGGGCGGATTGGATCTGGCACTGGCCTGCCACGGCCGCGTAGCCACTTACGATTCGAGCTTCGGATCGCCCGGCGCTACCCTCGGTCTCGTGACCGGATGGGGTGGTACCGGAAGTCTCCCGCGTCGGGTCGGACGCGCCACGGCTCTGCAGATGCTCGTCGCCGGCGATCGCATCCCGGCCACGCAGGCGCTCACCGTAGGGTTGATCGATGAACTCGCACCCAATGCCGATCTACTGTCAGCGGCATTGCATCGCGCGACGGTGATCGCATCGAGCAGAAGCATGGCAGCGCTCCGAAGACCGTCGTTTCTCTGAGGCCACCAGGGAGAGAGAGCTCGGCAACTGAAAAACTGACAAACTGAGAAACTGAAGGACTGAAGAACTGACCGACTCGCGATGTCCCACTTGCCCGAATTCGAATCCTCTCCCGGCGGCCTCTCAAAACGCGCGGCGCAGCGCCTGATCCAACGAGCCATTGTCCTCGCCGGCAGGAATCGCCACGTCAAGCAGCAGATCCGCGAAGTCGATCTCACCAGCGTCTGGGCAATCGAGGACTGGGACCTCGAATGGGCCGTGGAGATTCGACGCGGCAAGCTCGATTTCGACCGCCACTTGCCTCGCACGCCGGACATCCAGGTTCGCTGGCCTACGGCTGAGGGCTTCTTCGCCGAAGCCGAAACTCCGAACTCCGCAGCTCCAAGCGAGGGGCAATTCGAGGGCCCGCCCGAGACGCGTCGAATGTGGGACGCGCTATACCACGCGTTCCGGGTCGCGCTCGGTGATGTGCTGCGGAACCCGGTCGACGAGGACGGCACCCGCCTGGTGTGAACGCCTCGCACCACGGATTGGTTCCACCGATTGTTCCCCGCCCCGACTATGCTGCGATTTGCCCAGACCTCGGAGAGTATCGCCGCCACCTCGAAGAAGCTCGAAAAGACGCGGATAGTGGCGGAGTACCTGGTTTCGCTCGATCTCGACGATGCCGCTCGGGCGGCTCTGTTCTTCACGGGCCGCGCCTTTCCGCGGTTCGCTGAAGAAGTGACACAGGTGGGTGGAAGCTTGATCTGGCAGGCTCTCGCCGCCGTATCGGGCGCGAGCGCGGCGGAAATGGAAGCCGCCTATCGACGCTACGGCGACCTCGGTGGCGCAGCCGGAGAGTTGCTCGCGGGCCAAACGGAGAGCCGGTCGTTGAGCCTCGCCGAAGCCCAGAATGCCTTGCGTGAGCTCGCGGCGCGACGAGGTCCGGGGCAGAAGCTGGACCTGCTCTCTCACATCTTGCGGCGCGTGACACCGCTCGAAGCCAAGTACTTTGTGAAGATTCTCACCGGCGAGCTGCGCATCGGACTCGTTGAGGGGCTCGTCGAGGAGGCATTGGCCAGGGCCTACAAAGCTCAGCTGGCGGACATCCAGCGTGCCAATATGCTCACCGGCGATATCGGCGAGACCTTGCGTCTTGCCTCTACAGGACGGCTTGCCGAGGCGCGCCTCCGGTTGTTTCACCCTGTAGGCTTCATGTTGGCCAGCGCGGCGGAGACTCCCGAGGACCTGGTGAGCGCGTTCCCGCAAGGCGGCGTGGCCGAGGACAAGTTCGACGGCATCCGCGCGCAGGTCCACAAGGGCTCGGGAAAAGTGAAGCTCTTCTCGCGAACGCTCGATGAAATCGTCGAGTTTCCGGAGCTCGAAGCGCCGCTGCGTTCGCTTTCCGGTGAATTCATCCTCGACGGCGAAATTGTCGGCTGGCGGAATGGACGCCCTGTGGCATTCACTGAATTCCAGAGGCGCTTGGGACGCAAGCACGCCGAGTTGTTTCTGCCCTTGGAGCTCCCCGCCAGCCTGATCGTATTCGATCTCATCTGGCAGAATGGCGAGCTGATTCTCGATCAGCCCTGGACCGAGCGGCGTGCGTGGCTTGAAGCCCTGCTCGCTCCAATCCGCCAGCCGGCAGACAGTCCGGCCGTGCAACTCTCGTCGCCTTCTCCAGCCTCGGCCGAATCGGATTGGGAGGCCGCGTTTCAGGCCGCCCTCGCACGCGGGCACGAGGGCATCATGGCCAAGGCCGCCGATTCGCCCTATGTTCCCGGCCGCCGCGGGCGCTACTGGCTGAAGCTGAAACGCCCGCTAGCAACTCTCGACGTGGTGGTGACCGCAGTCGAGTATGGACATGGCCGCCGGCATGCGGTGCTCTCCGACTACACGTTTTCGGTTCGCGACGGCGATCGCCTGCTCACGGTTGGCAAAGCATACTCCGGCCTGACCGACGCTGAGATCCGGGAGCTGACGGGGTACTTTCACCAGCACACCGTGGAAGACCAGGGCTTTCGCCTTCGCGTGCAGCCAACAATCGTGCTGGAGGTGGCGTTCAACAACATCCAGCGCTCCAACCGGCACGAGAGCGGCTTCGCCCTGCGCTTCCCGCGCATCGTGCGATTGCGTCCTGACAAACCCGTGGCGGAGATCGACACGCTGGAGCGCGTCCGTGAATTGTACGAACTTCAACAAGGGAATCAACAACGTTGAGAACAAAAATGCGGATGTCGTTTGGAGCGAGGCACTGAAATGCTTGCTGTCAAGTCTGCGCGCTCGTAAACTTGAGGAGTATGAGACCGTTGGTCGCCCTCACACGCAGCGACATGCGCTCGGCATGGACTCCGGCTCCGGTCCGGCTGCCGGCGGTTCCAGTATTGTTGCTGGCTCTGGCGTTGAGCCCGCTTACGGCCAGGGCGCAGACGTCGCGAACGGCGCCGCCGCCTGAGCCACCGACGGACGCGGACGGCAACTTCGTCTATGCGCCGCCCGGACCCGCGAAATCGGTTGAGATCGGCAACTTCTACCTCAAACGTCACAAGTACAAGGCCGCGATCAGCCGGTTCCAGGAAGCAATCCAGGCGCGCCCGGACTACGCTCCGGCCTACCTGGGTCTTGGCAGGACGTACGAAAAGATGAACATGAAGCAGAAAGCCCTGGATGCCTATCAGGCGTATCTGGACAAGCTCCCGTCGGACAAGGACGCCGAAGAGGCCAAGGACGTGCATCGTGCCATGGACCGGCTGCGCGCCGAACATTGATCGCAACCAGACGCGGCGGCCGGCAGGCCACGCCGTGTTTCTCGAGTTCACCGAATGGAACAAGCGGAAGTAATCTTCACGCGGTCGCACTCCGGCGCCGAGGCCCTCGAAGAACTGATCTCGAAGGCCAGGATTTCCGTGGAGGCGGCGCTGTACCGGCTGGCGAATCCGCGGCTGGTCTCGGCGCTTGGAGCAGCCCGGCGGCGAGGCCTTTCCACCCGGCTGTGCCTGAATTTCAACGACCACTACGAGGAGAATCGCGCCGCACAAACGATGCTGAGGCAGCACTCGATTGACTTCCGCCTGCTTGGCGGGCGCACAGGAGCGGGGTCCAAGATGCACCACAAGTTCGCCGTGATCGACCGGCGAATCGTGGCCGCGGGAAGCTACAACTGGACCATGGAATCCGAGCAGGCGAATTACGAGAACCTCCTGATTATCCATAGTCCCCTGATTGCGGCCGCTTATACCGAGGAGTTTGAAGCCTTGTGGAAAGAGGGATGGACGCCGGAACCGCCGGACGCCTCCGAAGGTACGCATGCCGGAAGCTGACGAGAACACATACGAACTGTGCCTCATGCGACATGGAATCGCCGCCGAGCGGTCCATCGGGCAGGAGGATTCGAAACGCGCGCTCACTCCCGAGGGCCGGGAGAGGATGCAGAAGATCGCCCAGGGCCTGCTGAAGACTGGATTCTCGCCTACATGGATAGTCTCGAGCCCTTATGTCCGCGCCCTGGAGACAGCCAAGATCGCCGCCGAGTCGTTCAGCCCGGCGCCAACGCTCGATCGCTCGGAGGCCCTGGAGCCTGGCGCCACGCCCGAAGCTCTGATCGCGTTTCTCTCGCGCCGTCCCGAGCACCGTCGCGTGCTGCTGGTCGGACATGAACCCGACCTGAGCGCGCTCGCGGCCCGCCTGACCGGCGCCGCGCGCCAGGCCCGCTTCGGCCTCAAAAAAGGCGGATGCTGCCTCATCGAATTCGACGGCTTTCTGCCCCGCCCGCCGGGTCAACTGGCCTGGTGGCTGACGCCGCGCCTGCTTCGCAAGCTGGCGTGAGTCAGTTGCCGGTTCTCGGTGTCGATCGTAGATCGTGGATCGTCGATCCGTCAGTGGTGAATTCCACGAGCCACGATCTACGAACCAGGATCTGCGAACTATGTCCGACTGACAGCGGACCACGGACTGATAGAGGACTCGATCGGGCGACGACAAGAGTCGCCACTGCGTCAAAGCGGCGGTCTGATCCGTTCATTCGTACCTCAAGGCCACCATGGGATCGACGCGGGACGCGCGACGCGCCGGTACGTAGCACGCGGCCGCGGCCACCGCCACCAGGATCACGCCGGCCGCGGCCAGCGTCCATGGATCGCGAGGGCTCACGCCGAACAGCAGGCTGGCCAGGAGACGAGTGAGGGCGAACGCTCCCAGAACTCCGATTCCGAGGCCGGCGGCGGTGAGCGTCATGCCGCCGCTCAACACCAGCCGCAACTGATCCCAACGGCTGGCGCCGAGCGCCGCTCTCACGCCCATTTCGTGGAAGCGCTGCGCCACCGAGTACGCGATCACTCCATAGATTCCAATCGCCGCCAGCAGCAGGGCCAGCCCCGCGAACATGCCCAGCAGCCACGTTCGCAGCCGGTCCGCGCCCAGCGAGTCCGCCTTGATCTCGTTAAGCTCCTTGACACTGTCGAAGGCCTGATTCTTGTTGATCTGCCAGATGGCCGCCTGGATGGATTTCACCAGTGTCTTGGGATCGATCGCCCCGCGCACCACCAGCGCCGTGTCCGTGGTCGGGCTCTGCCGGAAGGAAACGTAATCTTCCGGGCTGTCGTTGCCCGATTCCATGCCGGTCCTTTCGTTCGCGACCACGCCCACCACTTGCCACGGTATTTCGGGGCCGAGCGCCGGCTTACCCGGAATAATCTGCTGGATCAGGATTCGCTTGCCGATCGGATCTTCGCCCTTGAAATAGCGCTTCTCAAAGGCCTGATTGATGACGATCACGGGCAGGCTCGATGCCGTGTCGGTATCCGCCAGCCAGCGTCCTTTGAGCAGTCGAAGTTGCAGCGCAGACAAGTACGACGGGCTCACGCGTTTGTAATTGGCCGCCGGACGGTTGGCCATGTCGATGAACGGATGGCCCTCAACCAGGAAGGGCATGCCTTCGCTCCAGCCCTCGAGCGGCAGCCCGGACGTGGTGGCGGCAGCCGCGACGCCCGGCAGCCCGTTGAGCCGATCCAGCACCTGGTCGAGATAGCTCGTGATTCGCGGCCCGTCAGGATATTGCGCCGACGTCATCGGCATCCACATGGTGACGACCTTGGTGCCGTCAAAGCCCAAATCGACCTGTTCCAGGCGGTAGAAACTCCGAACCAGGAGCGCGGCGCCCGAAACCAGGACGAATGCCAGGGCAATCTCTGCCACCACCAGCGCGCTGCGCACCCGCTTCCGGCCGGCGCCGGATGTGGCGGTGCGTCCGCTTTCTTTAAGGGACTCCACGATGTCCTGGCGCGCGCCATGGATTGCGGGAAATATGCCGAACAGGATCCCGGTGACAATGACCAGCGCAGCCGTGAACAACAGGACGCGTCCGTCGAGCCGGACATCCGCCTCCACCGGCAACTGGAACAGCGCAGTCCAGGTCTGGAGGATTCTCATGAGGCCGTAGCCCATCAGAACACCGGCCGTTCCCCCGAAACCGGCCAGCAGAATGCTCTCCGTGAGGAACTGGCGGAGCAAACGCCCGCGGCTGGCTCCTAATGCCGATCGCACGGCCACTTCGCGCTCGCGGCCGGCGCCCCGCGCGAGCAGCAAGTTGGCCAGATTGACGCATCCGATCAGCAGCACCGCGCCCACGGCCGCCAGCAGTACCCAGAGCGAGCGGCGCAGGCCGTCATCCACATAAATGTCCTCGAAGCGATCGACCGTTGCGCTCCACCCTTTGTTCGATTCGGGGTACTCGCGTTCAATGCCGGCGGCAATGGTCTTCATCTGCTCGCGGGCCTGCGAGATCGTCACGTCGGGTTTGAGCCTCGCGAACGAAATGAACCAATGATAATCGCGCGTCATGTCCTTGGGTTCGAAAGCCAGCGGAACCCAGAACAAATCGCGGACCCGGTCGAAGACTCCGGGCGGCATCACACCGATCACGGTGTACGGTTTGTTGTTCAGCCTCAGCGTGCGGCCGATAATCGATTTGTCGGCCCCGAACCGGCTCTCCCAGAAGCGGTTACTGAGCACCACGACCAGGTTCTTCCCGGGTTGATCTTCGTCAGGCGCAAAGGTCCGCCCGAGCATCGGTTTGATTCCCCAGATGTCGAAGAATGAGGCCGATTCGCGCGCTCCCTGCACCTGCACAGGACGATCGCCGCCGGTAAGGGTCATGGAGCCGCCCGTCTCTGCGGCGATGGCGGAAAAGACGGTGTTTTCACGCTTCCAGTCGAGGAAATTGAGCGTGGAGATTCCGTTGCGTTCGCCGCCGGGCGGCTTCTCCCACACCATCACGATCCGTTCCGAGTGCGGGTAAGGCAGCGGCTCCAGCAGAACGGCATCGACGAAACTGAAGATGGCCGTATTGGCCCCGATCCCGAGCGCCAGGGTCAGCACCGCAACGACGGTGAAGCCCGGACTGTTGCGGATCATCCGCAGGGCAAAACGAAGATCTTTGCGAAGTTGGTCCATGGTCGCTCCCAAGCCTTGTTAGACCACCTGGGACGAGGAATGGTTAGTCCGGAAAAGCAGTCGACAGTTGGGTGTCAGCTGTCGGTGGCTGGTTGCCGGTTCTCGGTTGGCGGAGTTCGTCGATCGTGGATCGTGGTTCGTAAACCAACCATGGCGAGAGCAACGATCCACGATCTACAACTGGCAACCAACTGCAACCTGCGACCGGCAACCGACAACTACTCTCGAGTCCCACGATATCGAACCAGCAATTTCCACTTGCGCTCGAATAGCCTCTCCAGCCGCTCCTGGTTGATCAGCGAGAGCCTCGCTTTGGCGCCGAGTTTCAGCGCGACCCCGGTGCGTGCTTATTTGAGCCGGGCGCTTGCGTGGCGAGGTGTCGGTGTTGGGTGTCGGGACCACGACTTTTTCGTACCGGATGCTCCCGCAACAATTGTTTCCTGCCACGCGAAGATAGCGGCCGTCAGTGCCCGGTAATCGAATCCCGCACGACCCCGTAGTGCCCGCCCCACGCGTCCGTCATTCGATTCCGAATCTCCCAGAGCTCGTGAAAGAACTTGGTGTGCAGGCCTTCGTTCAGCAGCTCGACCGACCGGCCTTTGAGCGACTTCGCGCCGAGCCCGATCGACCTGTGAATCAACTGGATGTGGTGGAAGCGGAATTTCTGAAACAGTTCGTCGAACTCCACCAGCGCCTCGGCCACCATGTAGGCATTGGAATGCGAGTATTCGGAGTCGTAGATCTGCTCCACCGTCAAACCGTGGCGATCGAGATAGCAGCTTTTGAACGACTGCCACAGCAGGTGCGGCATCTTCAGCAGGGTGCGGAATCCGGGCGATTCCTGCCCGCTGCCGTTCCCCAGTTGCAGCCGGATCTCCTGATACTCCTTGGGCGACATGGTTTCGAGCAGCGGCAGTTGATCGATCATCAGCCTCTCGACCATGTGCACGCGCCTGAAAAGCGTCAATACGCGATTGGTGTTCTCCTGCTGCAGGTAATCGTCGATATCGAGGAGGGTGTAGCCCATCACCTTCATCCAAAGCTCCTCGACCTGATGCACGATCTGGAACTGCAATTCGTCGGCGTTGCAGAACTCCGCGAAGTCCTTCTGGCACGAGAGCAGTTTGGGCGTGTTCAGGTACGTCTCATAGTCGAACGTACCGGCGCCGTTCATGGTCTGGTAAAAGTGCGCGCGATCCATTAAAGCCTCCTGTGGCAATTCCGGCGTACAGGCAGCCGCATCTACGTTAGAGTTTCGTGCGATGATGAAACTTCATGGCCAAAAATGACCATACTCGCGGCGAACTGTGGGCTCTCGGCTCGGTGCTGGGCTGGTCGTCGGCCAACATTTTCGACCGGCTCGCGGTCCAGACCGGCGATCCCCTCGTCGGACCCTTCCTCCGCGGTCTTCCCAGCCTGGTGCTTGGCTTTGTGCTGATGTGGAAGCATGACACCTGGGGCGAACTGCAGCCACGGTCGGCGCGATTCATCGGCCGGCGCGCGGTGATGCCTCTTGTCTGGGCCGGCGTACTCTCCACACTGGGTCTGTTCCTCTACTATTTTGCCATACGCCTTGGCGGGGTCATTCTGACCATCCCGATTCTGGAAACCTGGGTCATCTGGGGGACGCTGGCCGCGTGGGCGATGCTCGGCGAACGCCTGCGCGGATTCCTGCTGATCGGCTGGGGACTCATCGCCCTCGGTCTTGGCTCGTTGATGCTCGGTCAGCTCCGCGGGCAGCCGCTCTCCCACTCGTGGTATTGGGCGGTGCCTCTGGCGGCGCTCGCCGCGGTCACTTACGGTGTTTCCGGCGTGCTCTGGCGCGATGGTCAACTGCGCGGTGCCCACCAATCGACGGCCATCACCCTTCAGTTCGTCGCCAGCGTCGGTGTAGGACTTGTCGGGCTTGTGATCTCGGGCCACGGACGCGCGCTCATCGCGCTGTCCATCGGCAGTCTTGCCGATTTTCTCGGTAGCGGAGTAGCCTCCGGCATCATCGCGATCTACTGCATCTTCACCGCGCTCCGCATGCTGGAAGTCGCCCGCGTTTACGCCGTTTCGTCCCTGACGCCCCTCGCGGCCACGCTGTTTGCCCGCTTTTTCCTGCACGAACAACTCAATCTCTTCACATTCTGCGGCGTCGTGATTGTCTGTCTGGGCGTGACGCTTACCCAGGTGTTCGGCAGCCGAACAGCCGCCCGCGAGCAATCACGCGAAACGGCCCAGGCGTCGCGCTAAACACGGCGCCGCACGGCCGACTCTCACGATGTATTCGCGCGACGAAGTTGAATCTCTTTCACGTGAGCCTTGAGCCTCTCCAGGACCTCGGCTCGCTTGCCCTCGTCAAGCTCCTTCAGGAGCTCTTCCAGCGCGAAATGCACAATGTCGTGATGGTGCAGCTCACAGCCGATCTCATTGCTGAAATCGAGCCAGATCGAGTGCAACAGGTCAATCTCCTTCTGCGTCAGGCGTGGCGCGTGCGGGCCGAGATACGAGACGTATTCTTTGCCGCCGCCCGGGGAGCGCACTTCCAGGGTCAACGGTGGGCGGGGGCTGGGCAGCCGCTCCCAGGCGAGCCCGGCCAGGCGCGCTTCCTCGGCCGCCGTCATCTTGGGGGAAAGGCCCAGGACGATGTCCGAAGACTCCAGCGCCTGGGCCGAGCGCAGCACGGCATCCCAGACGTCGGTCGCGGCCACCAGCACCAGCTTGACGCTCTTGCCGTTCCTTTCCGCGATTTTCAGCGCGTTGGTGAACATCTGTTGCTCGGTGCTGGCAAACAGATGCTCGGCCGTCAAGGGATGTTCGCCCGACCCTGCCCTCATGACCTGGTAAGCATGGAGCACCACCACGTCCTGCTTGTGGCAGTCCACGCGGCGGAGCACGTCCTCGAGATTGTAGAGCGTGTTGTAATCCCGAATCGGCACCAGGACGTTGCCCGGCCGGACGCCGACCGTCTGCGGAGCAATCGCGTCGCGGCTGTCGAGGTGGAATTCGTCCATCTCCGCATGCGGCGACCCTCGGCGGTGCGCCACCTTTTCCGAACTCGTGAAAATGGCGAAGAAAACCAGGGTGAATGCCACTCCGGAGATGGTCGCGATCTCCTTGGTGAAGAGGTTGATGATCGCGGTCGCGAAAAGTGTGAGCGTGATCAGCGCCAACCCGACGGGCAGTTCGAGACCATCCAGCTTGAGATTGAAAGGAACGCGAAACTGGCGCGGGCCGGGCTCGGTGTAGCGCAGAACGAGCACGGCCAGGCTCTTCATGGCGAAGCTCCAGATCACCCCAAACGCATAGGCTTCGCCGAGCAGAATCACGTTGCCGCGGCTCAGGATGATGGTCAGAAGCTGCAGCGCCACCACCAGGTTGATGATGCGGTGCGACGTGCCAAAGCGGGCGTGCGGTTGCCGGAACCAGGGCGCCAGCACGCCGTCCTCCGAGACGCGGTTCAGCACGCCGTTGGATCCGACGATGGCGGTGTTGACCGCGCCCGCCAGAATCATGACGCCGACCACCACCACGAAGGCGTGAAACGCCAGCCGGAGAGCCAAGGGCCCGGCCACGTTCATCGCCAGCCCGCCGATCAGGTTGTCGCTGAAGCTCAGGCGAGTCTGCTGGTCGGGAATAATCATGAAAGCGAAGAACGACACCAGCGACGTGAACAGCATGCTGTAGACGAAGACCACGAAGGCGGTCTTCTTCAGATTGGGCAGCTTCGGCGATTCGATCTCGCGATACACCTGGGCCAGCGTCTCGAGGCCGCTCATGGCCAGCACCGAGTGGCCGAAAGCCACCATGATGCCGATCACGCCGATCATCTGGGCCAGTTGGCTGTGCAGCAGCCAACCCTGAGCCTCGACGGAAAAGTGCAGGTTGGAAGGACGCGGCCACGGCGGCAGGTGACCGCCCCGCGTCCAGAGGGTGTAGCCGCACCAGCCGATCATCAGCACCACCATGACGGTGGTGAAATGCATGATGCGGCTCGCCTTTTCGCTCGATTCCCCTATGCCCTTGATGTTCTGCCACCAGAAATAGAGCGTCACGCACACGGCAAACACGGCGGCCGTAGTGTTGGCGGGCAGTACGGTCCTGATCCCGGCATAATGCAGCAGCTCGTTCAGGAATCCGGTAAGGTAGAGGCCGGCGGAAACGCCGCTGATCGGGCCCGTGAGGATGTAATCGAACATCAGGGCGGAGACGGAGAATTTGGCCAGGGTGCCGCCCATAGCCTCTTTCACCACACGGTAGACGCCGCCGCGGACGAACATGCTGCAGCTCTCCACGTACATCTGGCAGACAGCGTACGCAAAGAGCATCACCGCCAGGATGAACCAGGGCGCCGACGGCCCGATCGCCTTCTCCGCAATGCCGCCGGCGTAGTAGGCCGACGATGCCAGATCGTTCAGCACGATGGCGCCCGCGCGCCAGAAGGAGATGAACGACAGCATAGCCGTCGTCGCTATCACGACCTGCGGCACGCGTGAGGCTTTGCCCTGATTCGTTTGAGGCGGTGCAGGGTTCGACATGGAGTTCTAGCGCAACGCGGTATCATACTTCGAAATCCGCCGGATGAGAAGTTGCCGAGTCCTCTGTCACACATCCGAGCGCACGCCCAGCTCGTCGAGATGCCGCAGCAGGTCCGCCGGGTCCTGATAGACTCGATAAGCCCCGGCCTGATCGAGCTCATCTTCGCCATAGCCGCCCGAGAGCACTCCGACGCCCAGCGTGTGCGCGCGGCGCGCGGCCAGCATATCCCAGACGCTGTCACCCACCACCCACGCGTTTTCGAGGGGCGCATGCAAACGCTCGGCGGCGACGATGAAAAGGTCCGGATCGGGCTTGGCGTACTCGACCTCATCGCGGGTGATCACCGGGACCGTCGCCGGCAGATCCAGCAACTCGAGTGGACGCCGCGCCCCGGCGCGACGCCCGCTGGTCGCGATCGCATAGGGCACGCCGCGATCGAGCAGATAGTGCACAAGGTCGCGCGCGCCCGGCAGCGCCCGGACATCCTTCATCCGCTTGCGAAATGCGCGGGCATGCAGCTCCTGCAAACGCGCCGCCTCCTTCTTGCTGATCGGACGGGCCGTCTCACGCAGGAGCGCGTTCACAAAGAGCCCGCCACTCATGCCGATCCGGCGATGAATCCGCCAGACCGAAAGCTCGATGCCTCCGCGTTCCAGCGCTTCGCGCCACGCCAGCACGTGCTGGTAGACGCTGTCGACCAGCGTCCCGTCCAGGTCGAACAAAAACGCCGGCGCGCGCATCGACCCGCTCGCTTGCTTTCGCTCCGGATTGTCGCTCTGCTTGCCACTCGGTCCCTTCGCCACGCTAGCCTCCTCGCCAACCTTGGAAGATAGGTTAGCACGCGCGCCCTCGGGCCCCTTTTCGGACTTGGCGCGGCCTCTGCCGCGAGAGCTAGACAAGTCGCCAATTGTGCGAGAAGATGTGCACCAACCGGGCGGGGTCAACACCGGGTCAATACTAGTAGAATCATGCACATAGCCCCTGAAAGCCGTCGAACAACCGGGACGCGCAAAGTGTACGCAAATGCGCCATTTTCGCATTTTTGACGAGGCATCTTGCAACCCGAGGTCGCGCAGCTTATTGATTCCACGAGGCTTGAATGGAGGTGTTTACTGTGACGACAAAAATGCAATTTCATTGCCAGACTAGCCCCCGCTTTGCTGATTCTAAAGGACTTCCTGCTTTCCGCCTGATCTTCCAGTTTTTGTATGTTACTGATTCTGTTCGGGAATGTTATCTGGGTCGTGGGTGTTAAAATCATCTTGTTTTCTGCACTTTCGTGGAAGTAGGCAATTTGTCTGGGCTACATACAACGCCAAGCTCCTCTAAACAGGGCAGATACGAGAAGCAGTCCATTTCACAGTTGCTGTCCTTAATTTCGCTCATTTTCGCACTTTTTTTAAAGTCGCCGCATCCATCTGATTCTACGAGAGCTGTAGGCCTCGCCGCCGAACATGGTAAGATATTGCTCGTGTTTTGCCCTCATTTTGCGAGCGGGTAGGCCTTCTGTACTGGCCTAGATAATGGTCCTTGACGAGCGCCGCGAGCGCCTGCGGGTTATTCACGTTGTCGAGTTTGGCGACCGCGCGAGCGCGAGCGCGCGGACTCGGATGTTTATGAAGTGGCACCACAAACCTCCCACGCCTGGCAAGGCTAAGAAGCCATGCACAAGCGGATTTGTGCACTCCTCTCGAAGCTGGTTTGGCACGGATTTGTGGAAATTGCCGTGATACGGGTCACGGCATCTGTTGATGAGCTTGGATTTAACCGAAAAGTTGAGGCGCGGCCACGATGTGAAAAGCCGATCCTCATCGTCACTGGCTCTTGTCGTGAGGTTCAAGAGGCGTGCGGCCCATGCGCGCGAAATCTTCGAGAGTGAGGCCAAACTCCGCGAGCACTTCTTCGTTCGGAATGGGCGCATGATCCTTCAGCCACTCCTTAGAGGCTTCAACAGCCCGAGTCTCTTCCTCGCTGATCGGTTCACCGTCGATGGGAGCGTTCGATAGCTTACGATTTACCATACCTTCTGAATATTCTTCAGGCCCTGAAGATAGTCTTCCTTGTCCAGCCTGCTCTCCACTCCGAATTCCTCCAGGATGTCCATCATCCTCCCGACGGGGACCCCCGCCAATTCCGCGGCGTGACCCAGCGAGGCCTCGCCGCTCTTGTATTTTTCCACCCCCAGCAGGACCCGTCCGCGACTCACCATTTCCCGCACCGCCTTCGAGAGATCGGTCCCTTCTTCCCGAGTGATCTCGTGCAGGAACTTGTAATTATCGGGATCCATGCGAACACTCATCGTTTTGCTCACGTCCTCGCCTCCAATCTCTGCCTGGCGTCGTCGATGATCGAATCCCGGTAACGTCCATGCTTCGCCACCAAAGTCAGTCTTTCAAGCGCTTCGGACCTCTCCAGCAATCCCTTTTCGCGACTTCGAATCAGAACACCGACCGCCGTCGTGAACGCAAGACCCAACAATTTGCATGCATTGATCTCGTTCTTGTCATCAATGCCCACGAGTTGAGCTTTCTCAGCCACAGCCAGTGCGATGGCCTCGGCCTCGCCCTTGCCCAAGCTGAAGTCTGCCTGTAACTGCGCAACCAGCCGGCGGTCCCTCACGGCGACCGTCTCAATCCGGGCCTGGTCCAGCGCCTTTTGAATCATCAGCGCGTCCAAGGTCTTCCTGAACCCACAGCATTCTCTCCCAACCTCCTTCGGAATTGCGACGGTCATCCCGACGTCGGCAAGAAATAGATCAAGGAGGTCGGCTTTGGTGATCAGGATCAAGGTGGACGCGTCAAAGATAATCATTATGACAAAATATGACAATCGCATTATACCACGCTTAGTGCCTCGCCGGATGCTACCTGACATTGACCGAAAGCACTGCGCTGCAGGACGCAATCGCCAGAGAAATCGGAGGCGGCGCTGGCGGACTCATGACGACATAGGGAAGCCAATGTGGCGCACATCAGCGGGAATTGCTTTGACCGCAGGTCACAGTATCTATTTGGCTTGGGTTCAGGCGAGAAGGCGAGAGCGGTGGCCGCGATGTGAAAAGCGATTGTGGTGGCCGCCCGAAGTCAGCCAGCGATGTGAACAGGCTTAGCTAGACATGTTCGCGGGCTACTGCTACTGCCATCCAAGCAGATGGCACATATCGAAATCGGTTACTTCCGCCTCTTTATCCGGGTCGCTGTATTCGACGACCGCGATTACATCGCCCAGGCAGCCCCACCCCTCGTACGAAGCCTTAAATTCGCGGTCTGGTCCGGCGGCCAGGATCGTGTTCTTAAATGTCGGGTTATTCATCTTATAGGTCACTAACGCCAGCGCCTTCAGGCCGCCCTGCACGGTATCGGCGTTTGGGTACAACTGGAAACCATACACAGGACCGCTTGCACTGTTGTAACCTCGCGGGGTAGCGCTCGCCAGGAACTGGACCTTGCTCGATGATGACTTCAAGGCCTTCTCGACTGCATCGTTGTCGCCGGACAAAGCTTCCTGCTTCAGCAGCACGTTGGACTTATAGACGCTCAGCCGTTGCTCGTTCAGCCCTGTTGCCTTGGCCAGTTGACGCGCATAGGCCTCGGCCCTTTTCTCTTGCACAGTCGCGAGGGACCCCGCGAGAAGAGCCACAGCCAAGGCAACTGCTAGAACTATGGAGCCATAGCGCAGCCGTCGTGCAGTTTTGGCCTGCGCCTCCGCTCGCTGCCGCTCTGCGTCCGCCAGAAGCCGGGTGGCAAGCTCGCTTTCCCGGCGTTCACGCTCCTCTCTTTCGGCCTGCTCAAATGCTTGCTGGCTTGCCGACAGAAAAGCTCCCACTTCCTGAAACGCGCCTGGTTCCACGTAGTGCTCGGCCCACACCGATGAATGGTTGCAGGCGGCATCCCAGTCGCACGCCGCTTTCAGGTCAAGTCCAACCAGGGGACCTCGCTTTCCGGCGCGCCAGCCACGAGCCCGATCCGCCAGCTCGATCAGGGTTTCGGCCTGCTGCTCTTCTTCCAGCAGCCATTTCTCGCGGAGAATTCTCCAGTTGCGGATTAGACTCTCGTGCGCGATGTCAATGTATCTGCCGGCCTCTAGCGCGCCGTCGCGCGGCGTCAGAAAAGTCGCCTCTCCCTGCCGGAAGACATCGATAATGTCATTGACACGCTGCCGCTCTTCCTCTGTCGCCGCCCCACAAAGCTCCCAAAGCTCTGAAAGGGGCGCCGGATCACGACGCTCGCGATTACCGCGTCCGAGCGCGGTGAGCCGTTTGAAGATGATCTCCACAAAATTGGGCTTCGCGAGAACAGCGGGAGTCTTCAGAAGCTCATCCGCGTGCTGGTTGAGCGCGCCGGCGAATCCTCCTGCCGCGTCATAGTCCTTACCCTCAATCGGCCGTTCGCTATCCGAGGAAGACCTGCGCCACTCGGACCAGGTCCGCATCAGCGCGTGCTGAAGAACAGGGAGTTGATCGGGCTCGTCGCCGGCTTCATTGAGCATGCGCTCAACGAGTGCCGAAGATATGCGTACGTGCCCGAGCGGACCTTCGATCGCCTGGCGCCGCTGTTCTCGCGTGAGGCGTGGGACC
>JASHQD010000355.1 GCA_030037755.1 Terriglobia bacterium | reverse complement strand
AGATAGGCGCTACGTGCTAAATTTGAGGAGTACTCGCCCTTTGAGCGAACATCCCGGCGGATTTGTAAGGATTCTGTGAAGCGATACGGCGAACATCGTTTTCCTGGCAAGCTTTTCGTAGTGGAAGGCATCGACGGCTCCGGTAAATCCACCCAGATTTCCCTGCTGAACCAGTGGCTGCACGCGGAAGGCTACGGCGTGGTGTTCAGCGAGTGGAATTCGTCGCCGCTGGTGCGCGACATCACCAAGCGCGGCAAGAAAAAGCAGATCCTCACGCCCGCGACGTTCTCGCTGATTCACGCCACCGATTTTGCCGATCGCATGGAGCGCAACATCATCCCGTTGCTCAAAGCGGGCGCCGTGGTGCTGTGCGACCGTTACATTTACACGGCGTTCGCGCGCGACGTGGCGCGCGGGTTGGACCGCACCTGGGTCCGCGAGCTTTACAGCTTCGCGCCCAAGCCGACGGTGGCGTTCTATTACCGCGTGCCGCTGGACGTGGCCATGAGCAGGATCGCGCACGGCCGCAACGGGTTCAAATTTTACGAGGCGGGACTCGATCTCGGGCTGAGCGACGACCCCAACGAGAGCTTCCGGCAGTTTCAGGGGCGGATCATCGACGAATACGAGCAGATGATTCCCGAGTACGACATCACGGTGATCGACGCCACGCTGGCCATCGAAGCGCAGCAGCTGCAGATGCGCCAGATCGTCAAGGCGCGGCTGACGCAAGCCCGCCAATTGAGAGTTGCTCCATGAGCGCTAGAGAAACGTATGGATCGATTACGCCGGGTATGGATCTTTCCGATCTGCCCGGCAAGATCATCGTGATCGAAGGCACGGACGGCGTGGGGCGCTCGACGCAGATCGCGTTGCTGAAGCCCTGGCTGGAACAGCAGGGCCGGGCCGTCGTCGATACGGGCATGACGCGGTCGGAACTTGCCGGTAAAGGCATCAAGCAGGCGAAAGAAGGGCACACGCTGGGCCGCATCACGCTGACGCTCTTTTATGCGACAGATTTCGCCGACCGGCTGGAACGCGAGATTCTGCCCGCGTTGCGCGCCGGATTCGTGGTGCTCACCGATCGCTACATCTACTCGCTGCTGGCGCGCGCGCTGGTCCGCGAACTCGATCCCGTCTGGGTGCGCAATCTTTACAGCTTCGCGGTCAAGCCCGACGCCGTCTTCTACCTGCGGATCGGCGTGGAGGACCTGATCCCGCGGGTGGTCTTTTCCACGGGATTCGATTACTGGGAAAGCGGCATGGACCTGCATCCGAGCGAGGACATGTACGAGAGCTTCCGGAAATACCAGACCGGCCTGCTCTCGCAGTTCGACAAGCTCGCCGAGGAATACAAGTTCGAAGTGATCGACGCCACGCAGGACATCCGCGCGATCTTCGAACAGCTTAAGCACGGAATCTCACAAGTGCTGGAGGGCAAACCCGAGGTGGCGGCGGCTGTCGAGCTTGCCAGGCCTACGCCGGCGGAGATTACGCAAGTCGCGGAGACGGCATCGCCAGCGGTGGCCGCGGCGGCGGTATCGGCTGCCGGCGAGGACGGGCATAAGCACGGCGTGCGAAGATCGCGCAAGAAACACGCGGCTCAAACTGTGGCCAAGGGCCGCCGCGCCGCCCACTGACCGATCCAGTCGGCCATGCGGCGGTATTCCAGCGATCGGAAGGTCTGACGCAGGTAGCGCTGGCAGGACCGGGTCCTGGAACTGCGCAGCGTGAGGACGAGTTGCTCCACCTCAATGGCGAGGGAAAGCTGCTCTTCCAGAAAATCGCGATGCGCCACCATCGCGAGCATGGTGCTGCCCAGCACCTGGTAATCGTGCCAATCGCCGAGCTTCCCTTGCAAATTGCGGAGAAAGAGGAGCGCCTCGCGGCTTCCGGTCACCTCGAGCTCAGCCGCGACCTCGACGAGGTAGCGCAATCGCTTGGCGGCGATGCGCAGCGCGTGCAATCCACTCACTTCTTCGTGCGAAGCCGCCTTGGCCGCGAAATCCTGCCATAACTCATCCAAGCGCTCCGAAAACCGTCCGGCGGAGTCCGTTCCCTGCGGCGGCGCCACACTCGCTTCGCTCTCCAGGGCGGTTATGGGGTCTGCCGGTGCGCGCTCGTCAGGAAAGGCGATCACGCGCGAGACGACGGTGGTCTCGGCCGGAGAACTGTCGGTCAGTTCCCTCCGCAGCCGCACATACAGTTCGGAGAGGTTGAGCCTGGTGAGCTTGCGATGCGCGCGCCCGGCGATCTTGGGCCGAAGCTCGCGCAAATAGTTGCCGGCCGCTTCCCAGGCTGGGCGATGTGCGGTGCGCCTCCGCGCCAGGACGCGCTCGATTCGCCAGGCCATCACGTCCTGATTGCGAAGCTCGCCCAGAACTTCGCGCGCCTTCTTCAGGCGCCGGCGCAACTTCCGGACACCGTTCGGAGCCGGCGCGGGATACAGGAAATCAATCAGTCCCTGCAAGCGGCGGCTGGCCACACGCAGGTTGTGCGCGGGCTCGATCGACTCGTCGCGAAGCACCTTGGGCTCGAGCGCCACCAGGCGATCGAGCTGCTTCAAAGCCAGCTTCAGGACACGTTTCGAAACCTCGGGCGCGCTAAGCTCCTCGAAGGCGGACCTCGGAGCCTGATGAATCGCGTCGGCTGCGGCCGGCGGCGACGCGGTCCCCGACGGAGCGCTCGTGCGCACCTCCCTGTGATTCCCCTTGGCCATCTTAAGAAGACTATTGTAACGCTGCTGTAACGGTGGTTTCCAGTTGTCAGCGGAGTGAGGGAAGGATTGGAGGAGGCAGTTGCGCGTTTGTCACGCGAGTGAAGATCGGCGGACTCCGGACTGACAGGCGCCGCATCGCGAGGGCGTGCCCCTCAGACTCGAAGTGCAGCCATGGGGTCGACTTTTGCCGCGCGCTGCGCCGGAATGTAGCTGGCGGCGAGCGCGGCCAGGAGGAACAGCGCCGCGACCACGGCGAAGGTGACGGGATCGGTGGTGCTCACCTGGAACAGCAGCGTTTTCATGAGACGCGTCAGAGCAAATGCGCCGCCAAGTCCGAGAACGATCCCTCCCAACGCCAGCGCGAGGCCTTGCGAGATGACCAGGCGCAGGATGTCGCGCTGCCGCGCCCCGAGCGCGCGCCGGATTCCCAGCTCCTGCGTCCGCTCGGCCACCGAATAGGCAATCACGCCGTAGATTCCGATGAGCGCCAGCAGCAGCGCCACGGCCGCGAACGATCCGAGCAGGATCACGAGCAATCGCTTCTGGCCCACCTCCGCTTCGATCAGGTCGTCCATGGTTTGTACGTCAGAAATCGGCTGATCGGGGTCCACGGTCCGCACTTGCCCGCGGATCGCCCCCGTGAACGAAAGCGGAGGGCCCGCGGTTCTTACCGCAACCATTCCGAAGGACTGCGGGTTTTGCGCCAAAGGACTATACACGCTATCAGGCCACGAGGAGTCCTCCAGGTTCTGATGGACGTTGGCGGCGACGCCCACGATCCTCACGGGCTTGGGATTCAGGCCCCCGACGATAAGGTGCTGCCCAACCGGATCAAGCCCCCCGGGATAAGCCGGCCAGAAGTGGCGCGCCAGATTCTCGTCGATGACGGCCACGCGCTCTTCGTCCGCGGTGTCGTGGTCATCAAAATCGCGGCCGCGCCGCAGGGGGATCTGCAGCGTGCGGAAGTAGCCGGGCGCGACAAGCAGGAGCTTCGCGATCGGCCGCTCGTTCAATTTCAACAGAGGCTTCGACGCGTCCTGGACGGGCGTTCCCGCGAACCCCGTCATGGGAAGAAACCAGGACGCCGTTGCGGACTGGACTCCCGGCAATGATCCGATCTGCGCGACCACGTCACGCCAGAAAGTGGTCTTTTTCACGTCGGTGTCATAGCGCTGCGGCGGAAGCGAAATACCGGCCGTGAGCAGGTGGGAAGGATTGAATCCCACATCCACGCCGCGCAATTGCGCCACGCTTTCCATCAGCAGCGCCGCGCCGATCAGCAGGACAATCGAGAGCGCAATCTGGCAGACGGAGAGCAAGCTGCGGGCACTCAGTCCCGGCAGCCCGGCGAGAATCGTGCGGGGCGACGCCTT